>JBASAH010000452.1:0-3724 GCA_049650505.1 Xanthobacteraceae bacterium | reverse complement strand
CCAGACGGCGCGGCGTCCGCCGAACAGCGGCATGGTCAACGCCTCTTCGGTCAAGCGCGACGGTTGGGCGGTCAGCTCCTCGCCTTCGAGCCGCGCCAGCGCGAACGGATCGTTTGGGTCGTCCACCGATGCCGCGAGGATCGCCCGGACGCGTTCGCCGACCAGGCCAGCGTCCGGCCCAAATACCAGGACGACGCGACGCGCCGGATCGGGCCGCGCGACAAACGCATCGACATCGGCAGCTTTGATGGCGACCATGATTCTTTAAATTGGGCTCTTTAGATTGGACTTTAAATTGGGATCTTTGAATTCGACAATTAAATTCGATGGCGCTCAGGTGCCGGCGACGAAATACGAAGCGAGCCGGTTGCGGATCGCCTCGGCGACGACTTTGGCGGCGCGGTCTTGCGCGTCAAGCTGGGCGCGCTGCTTGGTGAAGCGCTGCTGCGGACCGGGAATATCGTAGCCGACATGGGCAAAGGTGCTGTCCCTGACCACGATTTTGCCGGTGGCGATTTCCACGAGCTGATAGGTCGCGGTCAGCCCGCCGATTTCCTCCTCCGGTCGGCCGCTGACGGGATCGATCGTCACCGATATGTTCACCGGCGACACCACCACTTCGAGCCGATGCGTCGGTGCTACGGCGCCGGCGGCCCCGTTGAGATCGTATTGCAAGGCGTTGTGCATGCCGACGGCAATGCGCGCCTGCGGCGTTCCTTGCCGCGCCGGGATCGGCGCGATGAACACCTCAGCGAGATTGTCGCGAATGCTTTCGTCGCCGAGCGATGGATTGCGGCCATAGAGCGGTTCGAAACAGCCGGCGACGAGGCCGGCCGCAGCCAGCACGACGGCGAGCCGCGCCATTGCGCGAATGATCTCGCTGCGTTCACGCCACCACATTGACGATCCGCTGCGGCACGATAATCACCTTTTTTGGCCGCTTGCCCTCGAGCGCCCGTTGTACCGCATCGAGCGCCAGCACGGCATTCTCGATATCGGCGTTGCCGGCATCGCGCGCCACGGTAACGTCCGCGCGCTTTTTGCCGTTGATCTGGACCGGCAGCGTCAGTGTCTCCTCGACCAAGAGCTCGGCTTCGACTTCCGGCCACGCGGCTTGCGCGACCAGCGTGTCGTGGCCCAGCAGCGCCCAGCATTCCTCGGCAAGATGCGGCATCATCGGATGAAATAATCGCACGAGAATATTAACCGCTTCGCGCAATGCCCAGCGCAAATCCGGTGTCGCCACGCTGCCCGTCTGCGGCCCCTCATCGGCCGTACTAGCCGTCCCATTTTGCGCCCCCAAATCGCCGATTATCGTATTGAGCGCATTGGCAAATTCATAGATATGCGCGACACAAACATTGAAGTGCAGCTTTTCGATGTCATCGGTGACGCGCCCCAAGGCCCGGTGCGCCGCCTTGCGCAGCGTAAGTGCCTGGGCGGAGAACCGCGCCGGCCGCTCGACCGGCGCGCCTTGCGCCAATTCCGCCGCCTCGCGGACCAGCCGCCACAGCCGCTGGACGAAACGCCACGCGCCCTGCACGCCTTTCTCGGTCCAGTTGACGTCGCGCTCCGGCGGCGAATCCGACAGCATGAACCAGCGCGCGACGTCGGCGCCATAGGCCTCGATGATGTCGTCGGGATCGACCGTGTTGCGCTTCGACTTCGACATTTTCTCGATCGGGCCGATCTCGACCGCTTCGCCGGTCGCGATCAGGCGCGCGCGTCGCGTTTCGCCGTCGGGTTCGACTTTCACTTCCGCCGGCGCCGCCCAGCCGCCGTTCGGAAGGCGATAAGTCTCGTGCACCACCATGCCTTGAGTGAACAATCCGGCGAACGGCTCATCGAGACCGACATGGCCGGTCGCTTTCATGGCGCGGGTGAAGAAGCGGCTATAGAGTAGATGCAGAATCGCATGCTCGATGCCGCCGATATATTGGTCGACCGGCATCCAGGCATCGACCATGGGCCGATCGGTCGGCGCGTTGGCGATCCACGGATCGGTGAAGCGCTCGAAATACCAGGACGAGTCGACGAAGGTGTCCATGGTGTCGGTTTCGCGGCGCGCCGGCTTGCCGCATTGCGGGCAGGCGACGTTCTTCCAGGTCGGATGATGGTCGAGCGGATTGCCCGGCCGATCGAAGGTGACGTCCTCCGGCAGCGTCACCGGCAGGTCTTGCTCCGGCACTGGCACTGCGCCGCAGGTCTCGCAATGGATGATCGGGATCGGACAGCCCCAATAACGCTGCCGCGAAATGCCCCAATCGCGCAGCCGATAATTCACCTGACGTTCCGCGACCGGACGATTATGGAAACGTTCTTTCTCGAGCCGCCGCGCTACTTCTTCCTTCGCCTGGGCAGACGTCATGCCGTCGAGGAAGCGCGAATTGATCATCGTGCCGTCGCCCTCGTAAGCCGTGTCGGTGATGACGAAGGTTTTCGGATCGACGCCGGGCGGACACGCCACCGGCACATTGCCGAGCCCGTATTTGTTGACGAAATCGAGGTCGCGCTGATCGTGCGCCGGACAGCCGAAGATGGCGCCGGTTCCGTATTCCATGACGATGAAGTTGGCGACATAGACCGGCAGCCGCCACGACGGATCGAACGGATGAACGGCGCGAATGCCGGTGTCGAAGCCGAGCTTCTCGGCGGTCTCGATCTCGGCCTGTGAGGTGCCGCGGTGGCGGCATTGCTCGATGAATTCGCGCAAGTGCGGATTGTTGCTCGCCGCCGCCGCGGCCAGCGGATGGTCCGGCGCCACCGCCATGAATTTCGCGCCGAACAAAGTGTCCGGCCGCGTGGTGAAGACTTCGAGCTCGGCTTCGCCTTTTGGCGCGGTTGCCGAATCGAGCGCAAAGCGGACCAGCAATCCTTCCGAACGGCCGATCCAGTTTTTCTGCATCAGCCGCACCCTCTCCGGCCAGCGCTCGAGCTGGTCGAGTGCCTCCAGCAAGGGTGCGGCGAATTTGGTGATGGCGAAGAACCATTGCGTCAGCTCGCGCTGTTCGACCAAAGCGCCGGAGCGCCAGCCGCGGTCGTCGATCACTTGTTCGTTGGCCAGCACTGTCTGGTCGACCGGATCCCAATTGACCTTTGACTTTTTGCGCTCGACCAGGCCGGCGCGCAGAAAGTCGAGAAACATTTTCTGCTGGTGCTTGTAATAGGCCGGATCGCAGGTCGCGATTTCGCGGCTCCAGTCGAGCGACAGCCCCATGGATTTGAGCTGCGTCTTCATCGCCGCGATATTGTCGTAGGTCCAGGCCTTGGGATGGACCTTGCGCTCCATCGCGGCGTTCTCGGCCGGCATGCCAAAGGCGTCCCAGCCCATCGGATGCAGCACGTTCAATCCCATCGCCCGCTTCACCCGCGCCACCACGTCGCCCATCGTGTAGTTGCGCACGTGGCCCATATGGATGCGCCCCGACGGATAGGGAAACATTTCCAACACGTAGTATTTCGGCCGTGGATCGTCGTTGCGCGTCGCGAATATGCCGCGCTCGTCCCAGATTTTTTGCCAGCGCGCCTCGGCGTCGCGGGCGTTATAGCGGTCGCTTGGCATAAGGATTCGCGAATGTTTTGGCTGCCGCGAGGGACGTGCCACGAAACCGCGCGGCCGGTCAATAAGTGGCCAATAAACGATAACGATGAATGAGCCGTGCACGACACCTGTGCGAGGAAGCACTCATGCGTCTCGTTCCCCGGACGCGGTGCAGCGCGATAG
>JBASAH010000451.1:0-3264 GCA_049650505.1 Xanthobacteraceae bacterium | reverse complement strand
GGTGATGCTCGCGCAGACCTCGGTGGGATTGGTGGAAACTTATTTTGTCGGGAAGCTCGGCACCGATCCGCTCGCCGGCGTGGCACTAGTGTTTCCGGTCGTGATGCTGATGCAAATGATGTCGGCTGGCGCCATGGGCGGCGGCATGTCGTCGGCTGTCGCACGCGCGCTCGGCGCCGGACGCCGCGCCGATGCCAATGCGCTGGCGCTACATGCGCTGCTCATCGGCGTCGTGTTCGGCCTGATATTTACGGTCGCGCTGCTGTTCGGCGGCGAACCGCTCTACGTTCTCATGGGCGGCAGCGGCGCCGCGCTCGCGGCAGCGAAGACCTATTCCAGCGTCATTTTCAGCGGCGCGGTTTTGGTGTGGGTGTTCAATTCGCTGGCAAATGTGATCCGCGGCACCGGCAACATGGCCTTTCCAGCGCTGGTGACATGTGTGGGCGTGGTCGTGCTTATCCCGCTGTCGCCCTGCCTGATCTTCGGACTGGGTCCATTCCCGCAGCTTGGGGTCGCCGGCGGCGCCACCGCCGTGCTGATCTATTACGCCATCGGCAGCGTCGTCTTTGCAGCTTATTTGCGCTCCGGCCGATGCGTCGTTCGCCTGACGCTCAAGGACATGCGCCTGCGCTGGCCGCTGTTTGCCGACATTCTTCGCGTCGGCGCGGTCGCTGCGCTGATCACGGTGCAGACTAATCTCACTGTCGCGATTGCGACCGGATTCGTCGGCGCCTTAGGCCCCGCCGCCATTGCCGGCTACGGCATTGGCGCCCGGCTTGAATATTTGCTCATCCCGCTGGTGTTCGGATTAGGCGGCCCGCTCGTCGCCATGGTCGGCACCAATATCGGCGCGCATCGCCCGGATCGTGCGTTACGCGTCACCTGGATCGGTGCGGCAATCTCTGCCGGGCTTTGCGAACTGATCGGCATCTGCGCGGCCGCCGAGCCGCGCGCCTGGCTAACGCTGTTCGACAACGCCCCCGACATGATCGATGCCGGATCGCGCTATCTGCAGGTGGTCGGACCCGTCTATGGCCTGTTCGGTCTCGGCATGGCGCTCTATTTCGCTTCGCAAGGCGCCGGCCGCCTGTTGTGGCCGTTCCTTGCTAATTTGGTTCGGCTCTTGATCGCGGCCGGGGGCGGCTACATCGCCTTGCGCGTAACCGGCAGCCTGACCGGCGTATTCGTCGCTTTAGCGGTTGCGCTCTGCGCCTTCGGGCTGATTAATGCGGCTGCCGTCGCCGGCGGCTCTTGGTCTGCTAAGCCGCCGCGCGGCTCTGGGTTCGACAAGCCGCCGCGCGCAAGCCTCCCGCCTCAGGAGACAATATGACCAAGTACTATCTGGAAGATTTTGCGGTCGGGCAAATTTTTAAGAGCGACCGCAAGCGCGTCGAAAAAGACGAGATTTTCGCTTTCGCCAAAGAATTCGATCCGCAGCCCTATCATCTCGATGAAAAGGCTGCACAGCAATCGCCCTTCGGCGGATTGGCGGCGAGCGGCTGGCACACCGCGGCCATGACCATGCGGCTCATGGTTGACGGTGAGTTCAAGCCGGCAGGCGGCATTCTCGGCGTCGGTTTCGATGAATTAAGCTGGCCGCGCGCGGTCCGTCCGGGCGACCAATTGCATGTGCGAAGCGAAGTTCTCGAAGTGCGGCCGTCGAAATCGCGGCCCGACCGCGGCATGATTCGCGTGCGAAACACGACACTCAATCAGAACGACGAAGTCGTGCAAGTGTTCACCGGCAATCTTTTGGTTCCGCGCCGTCCCAGCGAAGCCGCCGGCGCATAACCCCACATAGAGGACTGCACGATGCGGATTTTGGTAGTCGGCGCGGGCGCGCTTGGCGGCTATTTCGGCGGTCGGCTCAAGGGGGTCGGCCGCGACGTCACATTTTTGGTGCGGCCGCGCCGCGCCGAACAACTGGCGAAGACCGGACTGATCATCCGCAGCCCGCGTGGCGATGTGACCATCGCTCACCCGCCGACGATCTTTGCGGATAAGCTCCACACCCCGTTCGATCTCATCCTGTTGAGCTGCAAGGCCTACGATCTGCCATCGGCGATGGATTCATTTGCGCCGACCGTCGGCCCGAACACCGCGATATTGCCGCTGCTCAACGGTATGAAACACATGGATCTGCTTGGCGCTCGATTCGGCGCCGGCGGGGTGCTCGGCGGTCAGTGCATCATTTCGGCGACGCTCGATGCCGAGGGACGCGTCATCCATCTCAACGATCTGCATTTTTTGTCATTCGGCGAACAGAGTGGCGCGCAAACCGCGCGCACCGCGGCGATTGCTGCGGTGCTGTCCGGCGCCGATTTCGAGTCGCATCTTTCCACGACGATCCTGCAGGAGATGTGGGAGAAATGGGCTTTCATCGCCGCCGCGGCGGGGATCAGCTGTCTGATGCGGGGCGCATTCGGCGATATCGTCGCCGCCGGCGCCGGTAAATTCGCAACCGATATGTTCGCGGAGTGCTGCACGGTCGCCGCGGCAAACGGCTTTGCGCCTGGCGAGGTCGCGATCAAGCGCAGCCGCGGCATGCTTACCGCACCCGGATCACCGATCGCCGCCTCGATGCTGCGCGACATCGAACGCGGCGCGCCGATCGAGGCCGATCATATCGTCGGCGATCTCTTGCAGCGCGGCGGCAACCGGCCGGACGATTATCCGCTTCTGCAAATCGCCTATGCCCATTTGCGAAGCTACGAGGCACGACGCGAGCGCGAGAAATCCGCCCCGCCCCCGCGCTAGATCGAATACTGCTGCTAGCCTGGAACTGGCAGTGGCGCAGCACTATTTTCCCTAAAGGCGCGTAACCTTGCGATACGTAACCTTGCGACACGTAACTTGCGACACGTAACCTGGAGAAGGGAAGCCGGCGCCATGACCAAGATCGTTTATCACATCGTCGAGCACGACGGCGGCTGGGCCTATCAAGTCGACGGCGCGTTTTCCGAAACATTTCCCACGCACGAAGCGGCCCGGCGTGCGGCGCAGCGCGCCGCCGCGGAACAGCACATGCCGGGTGAAACCCGCACCATTTCCTGGGAAGACCCAGGCGGCAAGTGGCATGAGGAAGTAGCGCGCGGCGACGACCGGCCCGACGCCGAAGTGGAGGGCTAAACGCTCCCTTGGAGGGAAGAGCTCGCGTTCGGCGCCGGAGTAATACGCGTCCGGCGCAACTGCCCCGCCGCTCCGGCGCAACAGCGGAAAGTCATTGTTGGCCCGCGCCGTTCGCGGCTATCGTGTTGCGGCATG
>JBASAH010000450.1:0-2431 GCA_049650505.1 Xanthobacteraceae bacterium | reverse complement strand
GCCGTGAGCGGAGCAGCGCGCGGGCAGCTCGGCATCATTGCATTGCTCGCGAAACCAATTGCCGAAACCCGCGGCCGAAAATGGCTTGCCGTTTTGAGTGACCAAAAAAGTTAAATGTTCGCTTGGCATTATGTCTAGCGCCTTTCGCAATTCGGAATGAATCGGGACCTGGAGCGTTGCGCCGGTCTTTTGTTGCCGCACCGCTATCATCCCGTCGCGGACGTGCTGGCGGCCCATGCGGACAACATCGCCGCGGCGCTGGGCCGTATAGAGCAACAGCGCAAGCGCCAGGCGCGCCCTAGTCCCGAGAGCGTGCCTTTCCTGAAACTGCGCAATCTCCGCTTCCGTCCAAGTGTGGACGCCATCAGATTTGATGCGGGGCAGTTTGATGCCCTGTGTCGGATCATTGTCGCGGAACCCCTCGCTCACGCAAAACTGCAAGAAGCCGCGCAACGTCTTTAGCCAATTGCGGGCCGCGAATGGCGATCGTTTGCCGATAGTCCGGACGATGAATTCGTGGGGCAACATCGCAATGCGTTTGTCGCCATGTGCTTCGCGGAAGCGCTCCAAGATAGCGCGTCGCATTTTCTGAGTGCCCGGCGCCAACGATCGAAACGCAAGCGAGGTGTAGTAACCGACAACCGCCGCATTGACCGTTCCCGGCTTTGTACGCCCCGCCCCTATTTCAATCCGCGCCGGCTGACCCGCGAGCGCGAGCTGATACGAGGTCATAAATTCGTCCGAACCGGGGACGCCAATAAGCGCGATCCGCTTGAAACCGGGCCGGCGAAAATATCGCCTTAGCTTGCCGTGTCGGTCGCGGTACTCGTGGATATATTCGAGTCTGATCCGAGTCATTCTGCGCCATCCCATTCATTGACGGTTTCGGCAAGCGACGCACCGGACTTTTGGAATCTTAACTCGATTTTGCCGCTAGCTGAATCAATTTCTGCGCCCACAACGTTCTTGCCCGCTTTCTCCGCGGCTTTGATGGCGCGCATCAATACAGCTGGGCGAAAAGCCCACTGAGCTTTGGACATTTCGTGTTTTCCTAATATAAAGGCGGAGCGGCCGGGCGCTGACCGCCACTGAAGCCAACCGCTAGTGAGGGCAGCCGGCTCGCATTCTCAACGTCATTCGCCTAACACGCGAAGACGATATTCTTCCCGCATTTCGTCCGCGATGCTGGTTCTGGATAATCGCACGAGCTCGGAAAATGGCGCATTCGGCCGGCATGAGCGGCATGAGAGCGCCGGAATGAGACTCGTTACGGCCGCGTCGCGGTGACGGTCGAGCGTGCGCAGGTCGATTGCGTTCGTGGTGCGGCAAGCGGGACAGCGCACCCATAAAAACCAATAGCCTGTGGTGATAGCGGCGCCGATCGTCGGTGAGAACAGCATCGGCATTCGCTTGGCCTGTCGTTCATTCCAGGCACCGATTAGGCGCTCGGCATCCTCAAGCACTTGGGCATCAGTTGCGCGACGGCTGGCCGCTTCCTTCTCCGCGACCTGCCGGCGCTGATCCTCCATTTTGTGGCGATTGAAGCCCATGGCTCGCTCCTTAACAGGCGAGGCAATGTGGTACGCTGAAACTGGATTTAACGAGGGAGCCCGTCAATATGTGCAACGTACCAAAAAGCTTTTTGGCAGCCGTGTTTGCCGCATTGATGATTATTTTGACCGGCCCTGCCGCTTTTGCCCAATATCCCACGTGGAATGGGTGCCCGCCTGGCTGGACGGTACAAGGCGGTAATTGTGCCCCTTATCAGGGGCCGGTTGGCGGGCCTCGATACAGGCACTACGGATATCACAGGACATATAACGGCTGCCGACCGGGTTGGACTGTTCAGGGCGGCGTCTGTAGGCCGTATCGCGGCCACTGAGGCCAAACGGATTGCAGTCAAATGCTCGACTCTTTGCGTGAGATTTTTTATTAAGCCCGAATGAGTTTGTTGCGTGAGCGTACCCGCCCCGGGCTGGGAATCATCGAGCCGTGTCTGCCGTCGCCAGCGAAGGCCCCGCCTTCCGGCCCCGGCTGGATTCACGAAATCAAGCACGACGGCTTCCGCATCATGGCGTGGCGCGACGGCGCTGGCGTACGGCTGTTCACCCGCAACGGGAATGATTTCACTGCCCGGTTTCCACTTGCTGTCGCGGCGCTTGCGGCCTTGCCCGGCCGCTCGTTCCTGATCGACGGTGAGGCAATTGTCACCAACGACAAGGGCCTTGCGGTGTTTGAATTGATCCGCCGGGCGCGCAATGGCGGAGCCGTGGTGCTATGCGCCTTTGATCTGATCGAGCTCGAGGGCGAAGATTTGCGGCGTGCGCCGATCGAACACCGCAAGCACAAGCTGGCGCGGCTAGTTCGCACCCCGCATCCGGGCATCGCCCTCAATGAGCACTACGACGGCGACGGCGATAACGTTTATCAG
>JBASAH010000449.1:0-3554 GCA_049650505.1 Xanthobacteraceae bacterium | reverse complement strand
GGACGCGATCGCGGGGGTAGAAATAGAAATTGGAGCCGTTAAGCTCGCTGCAATGGCGCAGGCCGGCAGCGAAGTTTCGCTGCGCCAATTCTGCCTCCCAAATTTTTGCCTTGAGCTCGTTTAGGGCGGTGGGGTCTTGCGCATGGAGCAGACCCGTAACAGCCAATACAACAGGCGCTGCCCACAAAATCGAGCGTATCATTTCTACTAAAGCCGGTCTTTCGCCGATGTCCGCGTCACGTCTGCTTATATCCTAAGAGCGGCGCAAAAGCGGACATTCCCGCACTTCGCATTCGGGCAGAAGCCGACGTCGGAGATCATCGAACAGGCGGGCAGCGATTTTTGCCCTACGTTTCGCGGATCACGGGCGATGTCGCCAGAAGTAAAGGTCGAACCTGCCTGCCTCGTGCCACGCGCTGTCACTTATCACGAGATAATACGCGACGACAAAATCGAACGTTGAGCAAAAGATCCCATAACCCAATGGAGTTTCCGTCATCGACAGGCCCGCGAGTGAAGACCCAGACAAGCAGTGGGATAGATCCCAGAGCCCATGCATGACATAGCCTACTGCGATACCAGATCGCGAAAACAGCCCACCCACAGCAAAAACAAGGAAGACGGCAACACCAACTGTTTCAGTCTGCCAAGCATGAGTTGAGGCCCCGAAATAAGCAGCGAAGCTTAGGTAAAAGGCGGCAATCACTAGAAGGAATAAGGCCCAAAATATTTGTTCCCATCGTCCTTGGAAAATGCGTCGAAAGACAAGGATGCTTCCAACCGCACCAAGCACACCGATAACTGCATACAGGATGGCAACGACTAGTCCACCAATGAACTGGCTGCTCGATCCAGCTCCGGCCAACAAATTTTTTAGTAACGCTGAATCCATTCTTGTTGCCTCACCACGGCTTAAAGACGCTCGAATTATTTCAGGCCAGCACAGCTACGCACCATTCCGTCCATGACATAAAGTGGCTGTTGGTAAGCTTAAAGTGCCTGTTAGTGAGCTATCTCACAGGGGGCCAATGTTCGCTCTGGGTCACAACCGGACCTGACGCGGTCAAATTATGATGTCCGCTATTTCAAGGCGAGATCGCCGCCACATTAAGCACAAGATCAGCCAAGCGCTCGGCCGCATCAAGTTTGCCTAAGGATCGCGCCGCCGCCGCCATCGCGGCGAGCCGTTGCGGGGCACGTGCCAATCCCGCAATTTCGGCGGCGAGCCGCTCGGGCGTAAAAGTCTCCTGCACCAGCCGTAGCGCGCCGCCGGCCCGTTCCAGCACGCCGGCATTGGCGAATTGATCCTGGTCGATCGCATGCGGCAGCGGAACCAGGATCGACGGCCGCCCAATCGCCGCCAATTCCGCCACCGTCGAGGCGCCCGAACGGGCCACCACGAAATGGCTCGCCGCAATGCGCGCCGGTAGATCGGCAAAGAACGGCGCCACCTCGGCCGTGACGGCGAGCTTCGCGTAAGCGTCTTGCACGCGCGGGAGATCCTCCTCGCGCACTTGCTGGACGATGTGAAGCCGCGAGCGCAGTCCAGGCTCGAGCCGGGCGATTGCGGCGGGGACGATATCGGCCATGATCCGCGCGCCTTGGCTGCCACCGAAAACGAGCAGACGCAGCGCGTCCGACGGCAAAGTGTAAGGTGTTGCTGCTGCGGCGATCACCGCCGCTCGCACCGGATTGCCGGTCAGTGTTGCCTTGGCTGCCAGCTCGGGCGCCTCGCGGAAGATATCTGGAAATGTCATGGCGATTGCAGTAACGCGCGGCGCCAGCAGCCGATTGGCGCGTCCGACAACGGCGTTGGCGTCGTGAATGAGCGTCGGCACGCCGCGCCACACCGCTGCGAGCACGGGAGGGACGCTCGGATAGCCGCCGAAGCCGATGACCGCAGCCGGCCGCAGGCGGCCGATTAGACGCCATGCCTGCAGCAAACCGAGTCCGAGCCCGGCGGCCGTTTGCACGACCGCGACGGGGTTGCGCGAGCGCAGTGTTGCGCTGGTAACGACGTGGATTACGTCATCGGCGAAGGCGTCGCCAAATCGTGCGGCGCGCCGGTCGGTTGCAAGATGCACCGCAACGCCGCGTTCGCTGAGTGCGCCGGCGAGCGCTGCGGCCGGAAATAAATGGCCGCCTGTTCCACCGGCGGCGACGAGGACCGGCGGTAATCTCGGCTCATTCATTAGGCCGGGCTCGCGGCCAGCCTGTTCACGCTGGCGAGTTTGGCGCGCGGTCGTTCGCGGGTGAGCGCCACGAGCATGCCCATGCCGTAGGCAAGCGAGATCAAGGACGAGCCGCCGTAAGAGATAAAAGGCAAGGTCATTCCCTTCGCCGGCATCAGGTGCAGATTGACCGCCATGTTGATGGCCGACTGCATGCCGAAAAGCATGGCGAGCCCAGCCGTTGCGAAACGGATGAACGGATCGTCGTTGGCCATGGCTTTTACCAGCGCACGGATCACGATGAGCGCGAACAGTGCGACCAGGATCAGGCACAGCGCGGTACCGAATTCTTCCGCGGCGACGGCAAAGACGAAATCGGTATGGCCTTCGGGCAGCACGCGTTTGATCGTGCCTTCGCCCGGGCCGCGGCCGAACCAGCCGCCGCGGATAAACGATTCGGTGGCGATGTCGATGTTGAAAGTGTCGCCCGATGCTGGATCGAGAAAACGATTGATGCGCTGCGCCACGTGCGGGACGGTGAAGAAAGCGGCGATCAGACCCGCGCCTGCGGCGCCGGCCAATCCGATCACCCAAACAAGACGCATCCCTGCCATATAGAACAGCGCGCCCCAAACCAGTGCGATCAGCATGGTCTGACCGAAATCGGGCTGCAGCACCAGCAGAGCGATAACCGCGATCAGCAATCCGAGCGCAATGGAGTTCGTCGGCATTTCCGGACGCTTGGCGCTTTCGCCGAACAGCCAGGCAATGAGGATGACGAAAGCAGGCTTGAGGAATTCAGACGCCTGAATGTTCACGCCGAGAATGACGAGCCAGCGACGTGCGCCCTTGATCTCGGCGCCGAAATACGGCGTCAGCGCGGTAAGCACCAAGCTCACGGCGAACACGATCAGCGCCACTCTGCGGGTCTCACGCGGCGACAGAAAGGAGGTCGCGATCAGCACGAGCGCGGCGGGCATGAGAAACAAGACCTGACGATTGACGAAGTGAAACGGATCAAGCCCGATGCGCGTCGCGACCGGCGGGCTTGCGGCAAGACACAACACGATGCCGCCCAGCATCAGCGCGCCGACCGCCGCCAGCGTCAGGCGGTCGACGGTGCGCCACCATTCATTGAGTACTGTCGGTTGCGCGCGGGAAGCCATCGTAAAGCTTGGTCCCCCAGAAGATCCCGCCTATTCCTGCAGCGGACATGGTTTCCAGGCGATTAAGATCGTAATCAACCGGCGCATGACGCTTGATGTTTCGCCGGCACGGCTAGTTGTTTTTCTGCAATCCAGGGAGGGCTTGGACCAGCGCCCGGAACGCGTCGCCCCGTACTTCGAAGTTGCGATACTGGTCGAACGAGGCGCAGGCCGGCGA
>JBASAH010000448.1:0-1968 GCA_049650505.1 Xanthobacteraceae bacterium | reverse complement strand
GAGCTGGACAAGCGCGCTACGGATCTGGCGCGCCTTATTTTCGTAACGATCCTGCATCTGGCTCAGCGCTAGGGCCTGCCTATGCTCCACGCGATCGAGCGACGCTTCCAGACGCCCAAGAATGACGCCGATGCTCGACTGTTTGCCACGGTCGCCGCGCGCCGAACCCGCGGCCGGCTCGGTGACCGGCTTCGCCGGTTTGATCGAGCCGGTGGTCGCCGGGTCGGTGCCGCCGCCTAAAGCGGTGGCGCGCGATTCCAGCAAGCTTTGCCGGTGCATCAGCTCGTCGAGCTTTTGTTCGAATTGCTCCTGGTCGAGCAACTGCCGGCTCGTCGTGCGATCGATCTGGGCGCGCATTTCGGCAATGCGATCCTCATAGGCAAATTGCTGTTCGGCCTGGCGCGCGATCAGGCTGCGGAGCACATCGTCGCGAAACGCCAGATAGGTCGCGGAAGTGAGCGACCAGGCCGCCATGATCACGACCGTGCCGACCGCGATCCAGAATGCTACCGGTCCGAATCTGACTTGCTTGCCAGCGTGCCCGATGGTGTAGGCGCTGCCGCCGACGCGGCCGGGTGCTTCGGCATAGTCATACGGATCGGCGCCGTGTGTTGAGCGCTTGGTCGCCGGCTGTGCCGCCGAGCGCAAGGTACGGACCTTTCCGGCATATTGAGGCGAATGTTGAAATGCCGCAGTCTGATGCGACCGAGCCGTCCGCTGCGACATTGCTTGCCGTCCCCCGCGCAAACCGGGAGCGGAGTTGAAGCAATTAAGGTTAACAATATGGAAATCGCGCCGGCGATTTTGCTGGGATTTGGCAGCTTAGGTTAACATTTCCGCACACCCATG
The DNA here is from genome assembly GCA_049650505.1 of Xanthobacteraceae bacterium. Classification (GTDB taxonomy): domain Bacteria; phylum Pseudomonadota; class Alphaproteobacteria; order Rhizobiales; family Xanthobacteraceae; genus BOG-931. The sequence goes on along the minus strand of JBASAH010000448.1, from coordinate 1,119 downwards.
CCCGCACAGCCTGCCCAAACGCGCCATGGCTCAACGAGCTTGGCGAGCACTGGCGGCTTTAAGGACACGCGTGCCCGGCGACCGACATGTTGGGCCGCACAGGCCCGGTCGGGAATGTGGCGCGGACGACCTGGGTCGGGGGCGGATAAGGACTAGTCTCGTCCGGCAAATTGGGGAGCGGAGGGCCTCGAAACGCCCTTGCGCGTCGGTTTCGAAGACCGCGCCCTAGGAGCCCGACAAGGGACCTAACCCTCCTTGGTGCCTCCTTTACTAGCCCTGGTGCGGCGCTTGGAATCGATCGTGCGGCTTGTCTCGGCCATACGCCTTCCTTTCGACGCTTTCGCGTCAGAATTCTTGACCTTCCGAATACGCCCGCCGGCAGGGGTAGCCGACCGCGGAGCGTTAATCCTAGCGCTATAATATCGTGTGACGACGCCACGGACGAGGGGACGCCCGAGCGGGCATGGCGAAACAAGACAGGCAGATCGGACCGTCCCCGCGATGGGGCGACACCGCCGTTCATCCGCGGCGCCGGAGTAGCCTTGCCGCCGCCCATCGCGGCGGGCGCTGGGGCGATGGCCGTTATCTAGCCGCCTATCGCCGCCTGTTGGCGCGCCATCGGTTGCTCATCAAGCGCGTGGCAATCGGCTGCGGCGCCCTGATCGGACTGCTGGTGCTCGGCTGTGCGGGACTATGGTGGCGGCTCTCCACCGGACCCATTCAGCTCGATGCTTTCAGCCCTTGGCTCGTCGCCGCGATCGAGGAGAATTTCGGCAGCCGCGAGCGCGTCGAAGTCGGCGGCACGCAGATCGAGCGCACCGCAAATGGCGGCGCGGCCGTGCGCGTGCGCGACATTATAGTACGCGGTTCGGACGGCACGGTGGTCGCGAGCGCGCCAAAAGCGGAAATCCGCGTTTCCGGCCTGAGCTTGTTCAGCGGCCACATGCGCGCCGAAAGCCTCAGCCTGGTCGGCGCCGAACTCGCGGTGCGCATCGAGCAGGACGGCAATGTGACCGTATTCGCCGCCGGTGCCGACAAACATCCGATTGCCACAGCGACCGCACCTTTGCCGCTTGCAATGCCGGGGAATAAGCAGCAGCAGGCGGCACAAGACACGCG
>JBASAH010000447.1:0-4468 GCA_049650505.1 Xanthobacteraceae bacterium | reverse complement strand
ACCCGGCACCCAGGAAGGCGCCGTAGCACTCGAGCATCCCGAGAGCACAAGAACGATGACGCCATTGGCCGCGATGGCGGCAACCTCCCGAACTCGCATGAGACCATCCTCCCGATACTGCGGAGAGCCTAGGCTGACCTTGGTAAAGCTGGATTACGAGTTTCATTTGGAAATGTGGCCAGATTGCTGCCAATGAAATTGCAGTCCCCACTTTTTGGGGGGTCCCTGCACGTCGCCTGCTATCACGATTACAGACTTTTTGGAATTGCCTCCGCGACTCAATTAGACGGTCGCTGGTTCTCCGATCGAGTCGGGGATACCACCACACACCTCTGTCCGCGCCGGAACTGGTTTGCACGGCGATTTGGGACTCGATCTAATCCCGGCGAGACTCCAACCTTGTGGGCGGAGACTCGTGCACACCCTTTCGAGTCCTGGCCTCGTTCGCGCGGGACTCGAACAACACAAGTCGGGACTCACGAACAAACAAAGGGACTCGGCACAACAACCGGAGTCGAACAACGCAAACAAGACTCGAACGAACAAGACTGGGACTCGCTAATAAACAACCGGAGTCTGAGTGCGAACAAACAAGACTAGAACAAACAAAAACTGGAGCAAACTACAAACAAACAAAGATTTGATTTTTATTGCGACAGGACCGTGACTTCGCCGCGCGCATGTGCGCATAATGGTCAATACGCGATTTTGCGACCAAATAACGCGTCGCGCGTGTCGTATGATCGGCTCTGGTGAATTCACATGCCCACGAACAAAGTTCAATTCAGAGAACGCAGTGTGCGCCGAATCATCCGGGCCGCGCAGAAGGAGGGTCTTGTCGCCAAGTCAGCCACTATAAGCCCGGACGGAACGATCACTGTTTCGCTTGCTGAGCCGCCCCGCCGCGAGTTACCTCTCGATCTGAGTCGTCAGTTGGACGAGACCATCGAGAACGAATGGGACAAGGCATATGGCAAACCTGTCACTTAAGTTTGTTCAGGCTTTTGTCGATAGGCACGGTCGCGCCCGGTACTATTATTGCCGCCCCGGCTTCAAGCGCGTTGCGCTGCCCGGACTGCCGGGCTCAGAAGAGTTCATGGCCGCCTACGCCGAGGCCGGAACCATGCCCGCGCCTCCGGTCGGCCTCCGTCAAATTCGCCCCGGGACAGTCAACGCCCTCGCAGCCTCGTATTTCGGCTCCGCAGCTTTCCGTAAGCTGGCCCCGACCACGCAGGCAAGTTACCGGGGCTTCATTGATCGGCTGTGCGAGGAAGACGGCGACAAACCTGTCGCGGGGCTTCAGCGCAAACACATCGTCGCGAAGATGGATCAGCGGACCGCGCCCGTGGCTGCAAACGCTCTTCTAAAAATGATGCGCGTACTGATGAAACGCGCTGTGGATACCGGCTTCCGACAAGATAATCCGGCTCGCGACATTTCGCCCATTCGCATCAAATCCGAGGGCTATCATTCATGGACCGAAGAAGAGATTGCGCGGTTTGAGGCAACACATTCGATCGGCTCTCCTGAGCGGCTGGCTTTCGCGTTGCTACTCCACACCGGCCAACGCCGAGGCGATGTGATCCGCATGGGGCCGCAGCACATTCGCGATGGCTTCCTGCACGTCAAGCAAGCTAAAACCGGCGCGGAGTTATGGATACCGATCACGCCGCAACTCGCGGAGATCATCGCCACGAGCCCGGTCAATCAGTTGGCCTTCATCGTGAGCGAACTAGGCAAGCCGTACACCGCGACAGGTTTCAGCAATCGGTTCCGCAAAGACTGCGACAAAGCCGGGCTGCCCCACTGCACTGCGCACGGACTTCGCAAAGCTGCAGCGCGGAGACTCGCGGAGGCCGGATGCACCGAGCACGAGATCAAATCCATTACCGGTCACGCCAGCCTCAAAGAAGTCGTGCGGTACACGAAGGGCGTGAACCAGCGACGCCTCGCGACAGTGGCAATGGAGAAGGTCCGCAAGACCACAGCGTGAACAATGGTGTCAAACCAGAAACGTCAAACCCCGATCAAATTGTCAACCCCGTTGATTCCTAACGGCTTTTTACGCCCGTGTCTGTCACGTTTAGATAGACATCGATCGCCACCGACCGGCCTCAGGTCCGGTTCGCGTAGGGGCCCATCGGCCATTCCGGTTTGGCATTCGCCGCAGCCTTGGGCGCCAAGGTCACTAGTTTGCCGCCGCGATTCTGGATTGCGCCGTTCTTCAGCTTGTCGTTTTGGCCCTTGGCATTGAACTGGATACCCGGACCGATGCTGACGTTGTCGGTGATGTTGGTGGTGCGAATTGCGTCAGCCAACCCTTTCGGATCGCTCGTACCGGCGCGCTTGTAGGCATCGGCGGCAATCAATAGCGCTTCAAACGTGTAGACGTGGTTGGTGCTCAGGTTGAGACCGGGATACGCCTTTGCCAGTGCGGTTTGGAGCGACTTTGCCAGTTTCTTGTTGGGATCTTCGAATGGCACGAAGCTGATCGGCCCATCGGACAGCTTGCCGAGCGTTTTCAAATATTGGTCCTCGTACCAGCCCGGCCCCATGCTCAAGATCGCCTGCGGCGTCCAGCGCTGCTTGACCAATTCTCGCGTGATCAGCATCGCATCGTTAAGGCGGCTGACGAGGAGCAGTGCATCGGCATTGCTACCCTTGGCTTTGGCGACCTCGACCGAAAGGTCGCGCGCGGTCGGATCATAGGAGATCTCGTCAGCGATCTTGTAGGGCATATTGAACTTGGGCATCACGGCATTGATACCTTTCGCCATTGCGGTGCCGAACGTGTCGTTGACATGCATGAAAACTACGCTGTTGGGCGCACTGCCGATGATCCGGAAAAGCTCGTTTTGGTTTTCGAAGGCATCGCCAAGGATCATTGGCGCAGTGGGAAAATTGCGAAATACGAACTTGTAACCCTGCTCGGTAATGTCGGGCGCTGCCGCAATATTGATAACGAGAGGGATGCCCTTTTGCTCGGCGACCTGCGCAATCGCGGTGGTCTGACCGGAATCGAACGCGCCAATCAGAAGCTGCGCACCATCATTGATGAGCTTCTCGGCGCGCTGGCGCGCGACGTCGACATTGGATTCCGTGTCGGCGTTCATCACCGTGAGTTCAGGCAGGCCCAGCGATTTGAGAATGCCCGGCGCGATTTCGACCCCGCGCTGACAGTCCTGACCGATGCTGGCTTCGAACCCCGACCGAGGCAGCAGGACGCCAACCTTTAAGGGCGTACGAGCGCCGGTACCCTGAGCGCGCACGATGCTCGGTGCGGCCAGGCCGGTTGCGGCAGCGCCGGCAAGCAAACGGCGGCGGGTGATATTGATGCGGCGCGGCATGGCGATGTCCTCCAGTTACATTTTGCAAAATGCTAGAAAATGGCCGCGCTGGCGGCAAGTCTTAACGCTCAATGTCTTGATCGCTCCAAGTCTTGATCGCACGATCACGAAACAAATAATTGCATCACCGCAGCGGCAATCCGCAAAAGCTGGCGATCTTGCCCGTTGCGCACGACCAGCATGAGGCCGACCGGCAGGGTGGCCTGCAGCGGCAACGAGATCGCGCAAAGATCGAAGAAATTGACCATGCTGGTGTTGCGCAGCAACGCCGCATTGCGGGCGGCAAAGACCTTGGTGTCGGCGACCTCGGCAATGGTCGGCGCCACTATTGCAGTCGTCGGCATCACCAGTACATCCAACGCCGCAAGCCGCGCATCCATGGCCGCCACCAGACGTGCACGCTCGCGCACCATGTCGGCGTAATCGGCTTGGCTGACGGCGCAGCCGCGCTCGATACGGACGCGAACATTGGGGTCGATATCGGCTGCCCGCCGGCGCAGCCGGTCGCGATGCACTGCGCAGGCCTCGGGCGGCAGGACGCCGCCTCTTTCGTTGAGCGTCACCCAATCGTCGAGCAGCGACAGCTGTTCATGGCTGAGGCGGCAGTCGGCGCCTTCGAGACGTCCAAGCGCAGCCTTGAATGCGGGAGCGACTATGTCATCGTGCCGGTCGAGCAGGAGCCCTTCGGCCACGCCGAAGCGCAAGCCGGCAAGCGCGATCGGCTCCGGAGCCGTGAACTCTTCCCCGGCCATGATTGCGTCCGCTTTGGCGCAATCGGCAACGCTGCGCGCAATCGGGCCGATTGAATCGAGTGTCTTGCTCAGCGGAAAGGCGCCGTCGGTCGGCACCCGCTGCCGGCTCGGCTTGAACCCGACCATGCCGCATAAGGCGGCCGGAATTCGCACCGAGCCGCCGGTATCGGTGCCGATCGAGAGTTCGCACATGCCGTCGGCAAGCGCGACCGGCGCGCCGGCCGAGGAGCCCCCTGGCACGCGCCGGCGGTCGTGCGGATTACCGGGCGTGCCAAAATGCGGATTGGCGCCTATTCCCGAAAAGGCGAATTCGCTCATATTGGTTTTGGCGACGATGACCGCGCCAGCCTGCCGCAGCCGGCGCACCAC
>JBASAH010000446.1:0-18664 GCA_049650505.1 Xanthobacteraceae bacterium | reverse complement strand
GCCGCGGCCGCAGCAGCAGCGCGCACATCATCGGCGTCGTGGTCAGCGAAATTGCCAGCGAAATGAGGATCGCCAGCGACAGCGTCAGCGTGAATTCACGAAACAGCCGGCCGAGAACTCCACCCATCAGCAGGATAGGCAAGAACACCGCGACCAGCGACAGGCTGATGGAGAGCACCGTGAAGCCGACTTCGCGCGCGCCGACCAAAGCCGCACGCAGGCGCGGCATGCCGGCTTCGAGATGGCGCGATACGTTTTCCAGAACGACGATCGCATCGTCGACAACAAACCCAGTCGCGATAGTCAAAGCCATTAGCGAAAGAATGTTCAGGCTATAACCGAGCAGGTACATCGCGCCGAAAGTGCCGATGATCGAGACCGGCACCGCGACGAATGGGATCACGGTCGCGCGCACGTCGCGCAAGAACAGATAAACGACCAGCGTCACCAGCACGATGGCGATCGCCAGAGTAAACTCGGTGTCACGCAGCGACTGTCGGATCGTGATGCTGCGATCGATCGCGATGGTGACGTTGACGTCAGCCGGCATCGCTGCTTCGAGATGCGGCAAGGCCGCTTTCACGCTATCGATCGTCTCGATGATATTGGCGCCCGGCTGACGGAATAAAATGATGAGGACTGAAGGCTGGCCGTTGGAGAGGCCGAGGTTGCGGACGTCTTCGACGGAATCGACGACGTTTGCGACGTCCGACAAGCGCACCGCCGCGCCGCTGCGATAGGCAACTACCAGTGGCACGTAATCTGCCGCCTTGGTCGACTGGTCGTTGGTGTAGATCTGGAAACGGCGGTCGCCGTCGTCGATCGTACCTTTGGGGCTGTTGGCATTGGCGGAGGCGAGCGCGGCGCGAACGTCTTCTAACCCGATGCCGTATTTGAACAGCGCGGTCGGATTGAGCTCGGCGCGCACCGCGGGCAACGCCGAGCCACCGATGATGACCTGTCCAATGCCGCTGATCTGGGAAAGCTGCTGCTGAAAGACGTTGCTTGCCGCGTCGTACATCTGGCCTTGCGTCAACGTCTTCGACGTCATTGCCAGGATGAGAATCGGCGCGTCGGCGGGGTTCACTTTGCGGTAGGTTGGATTGGTCTTCAGGCTGGTCGGCAGGTCGGCGCGCGCGGCGACGATCGCGGCCTGCACGTCGCGCGCCGCGCCGTCGATGTCGCGATTGAGGTCGAATTGCAGGGTGATGCGGGTCTGACCGATGCCGCTTTGCGAGGTCATTTCCGTGACGTCGGCGATCTGGCCGAGATGGCGCTCGAGCGGTTCGGCGACGCTGGTGGCGACGGTTTCGGGGCTCGCGCCTGGAAGCTGCGCGTTCACCGAAATGGTGGGAAAATCGACCTGCGGCAGGGGCGCAACCGGCAATTTGGTAAAAGCGAGAACGCCGGCGAGCGCAATGCCGAGCGTCAACAGCGTGGTTGCCACCGGCCGGTAGATGAAGGGCGCGGATATGTTCATTCGGCCGGCGCTCCCGGCGCGAGCGGATTCGAAGGCCGATGGCCGGTCAAACGCACTGCCAAACGGTCGAAATAGAGATAGATCACCGGCGTGGTGAACAAGGTCAGCATCTGGCTGACCACGAGCCCGCCAATGATCGCTATGCCGAGCGGCTGGCGCAGTTCGGATCCGGTACCTGTCCCCAGCATCAGCGGCATGGCGCCAAGGATCGCCGCCATGGTCGTCATCATGATCGGCCGGAAGCGCAACAGCGAAGCTTGATAGATCGCTTCGCGCGGCGGCAGCCCTTCGGTCCGCTCGGCATCCAGCGCGAAATCGATCATCATGATCGCGTTTTTCTTGACGATGCCGATCAGCAGAATGATGCCGATGATTGCAATGACGTCGAGGTCATAGCGCAGCAGGATCAGCGAAAGGAGCGCGCCAACGCCGGCCGAGGGCAGGGTGGATAGAATCGTGATCGGGTGGATGAAGCTCTCGTAGAGCACGCCGAGCACGATGTACATCGCCACCACCGCGGCGATGATCAGAAACACCTCATTTTTCGAGGAGGACTGGAATGCGGCGGTGGTGCCCTGAAAGGCGGTGATGAAGCTCAACGGCAGGCCGACTTGGGCTTCGGTTTGTTCGATCGCGGCGAGGCTAGCCTCAAGCGAATAACCTGGCGCGGTGTTGAACGAGACGGTCGTCGCAGGAAATTGACCGAAATGGGTGATCACCAGCGGTGCGGCGCGCTGCTCGATATGCGCGACGGCCGAAAGTGGCACCTGACGGTTGTTCGACGATGAGGACGACGGCAGATACAGCGAAGACAGCCCGCTCAGCGACTTTTGCAGCGCCGGGTCGATTTCGAGAATGACGCGATACTGATTGGACTGCGTATAGATGGTGGAGATGATGCGCTGGCCGAACGCATCGTAGAGCGCATTGTCCACCGTCGCGGGGGTGATGCCGAAGCGGCTGGCGGTCGCCCGGTCGATCACGATGTCGACGGCAAGGCCTTGCTGCTGCAGGTCGCTGGCGACATCGGTGATCTCGGGCCGCTCGCTGAGCGCTTGCACCAGTTTCGGCACCCAGGTGGCGAATTCCGCCGGATTGGCATCCTCCAGCACGAAATGATACGGCGCGCGGGTGATCGTCGCATCGATGGTCAAATCCTGCACCGGCTGCATGTACAGCCTGGTGCCGGCAATGCCGGCGACCTCGTTTTGCAGGCGGCGGATGATCTGGCTCGCCGAAAGCGCGCGGCTATCGTGCGGCTTGAGCGTGATCAGGAAACGGCCTGTATTGAGCGTCTGATTGGTGCCATCGACTCCGATGAACGAGGTCAGATTCTCGACGTCGGGATCCTTTAAAATGGCCTCGGCCAATTTGTTCTGCACCTCCGCCATCGCCTGATAGGAGATGCTTTGCGGCGCCTCCGAGATGGCCTGGATCAGGCCAGTATCCTGTACCGGGAAGAAGCCCTTCGGGATGACGACGTAGAGCAGGATCGTCAGCGCGAGCGTGAGCAGCGCGACGATCAATGTCATCGGCTGGCGATCCAGCACCCAATCGAGCGCTTGGCCGTAGCGGGCGATCATGGCGTTGAAAATCTGTTCGGCTTTGAGATCAAACCTGGTGCGCTCGCCGTCCGGATGGTGGCGGATGAGCTTGGCGCATAGCATCGGCACCAGCGTCAGCGACACGATCGCGGAAATAACAATGGTCACCGCAAGCGTGATCGAAAATTCATGGAACAGCCGGCCGACCACGTCACCCATGAACAACAGCGGGATCAGCACAGCAATCAGCGAGATCGTCAGCGAAATAATCGTGAAGCCGATCTGTTCGGAGCCGCGCAACGCGGCTTCCAGCGGCTCCATGCCGCTTTCCACGTAGCGGGCGATGTTCTCGATCATGACGATAGCATCGTCGACGACGAAGCCGGTTGCGATGGTCAGCGCCATCAGCGACAGATTGTCGAGGCTAAAGCCCAATAGATACATCGCGCCGAATGTGCCGACGAGCGACAACGGCACCGACAGGCTGGGAATGACCGTGCCGGGGAGCGTCCGCAGGAATACGAAGATGACCAGAACGACGAGGACCACCGCCAGTCCCAGTTCGAATTCCACGTCGGCGACCGAAGCGCGGATCGTCACCGTGCGATCGCTCATCACGCTGACGTTCATGGCCGCGGGTACGGCGGACAGAATTTGCGGCAGCACCGACTGGATGCGGTCGACCACCTGAATAATGTTGGCGCCGGGCTGACGCTGCACATTGATGATGATCGCGGGTGTCGTGTTCGCCCAAGCGGCAAGCTTGGTATTTTCCGGGCCGCTGACGATTGTGGCGACGTCGGACAGTCGCACCGGCGCGCCGTTGCGATAGGCGACGATCAGGGTGCGGTATTGATCGGCGCTGGTGACCTGATCGTTGGCATTGATGGTCAGCGCCTGCGTCGGGCCGTCGAAATTGCCCTTCGGCGTATTGACGTTGAGATTGCCCAGCGTGGTGCGGACATCGTCGATATTCAGCCCGTATGAGGCGAGCGACTGCGGATTGATCTGAATGCGCACGGCGGGCCGTTGCCCGCCGCTGACGCTGACCAGACCGACGCCGCCGATTTGCGAGATCTTTTGCGCGAGCCTGGTCTCGCTGAAATCTTCCAGATCGGTCAGCGCCATGGTTTTCGACGTGACCGCGAGCGTAAGGATCGGCGCGTCGGCCGGATTGATCTTCGAATAGATCGGCGGAGCGGGAAGGTCGGACGGCAGCAGGTTGCCGGCAGCGTTGATGGCCGCCTGCACTTCCTGTTCGGCGACGTCGAGGCTGAGGTCGAGGCCAAATTGCAGGGTGACGATCGAAGCGCCGGCGGAGCTCGCCGAGGTCATCTGATTGAGCCCCGGCATTTGACCGAATTGACGCTCCAACGGCGCCGTCACCGACGACGTCATCACTTCAGGACTGGCGCCGGGATAGAGCGTGCGTACTTGAATGGTGGGGTAGTCGACCTGCGGCAGGGTGGAGAGCGGCAGGAAATTATACGCGACCATGCCGGACAACATGATCGCTGCCATCAACAGCGACGTACCGACCGGGCGCCGAATAAAAGGCTCGGAGACGTTCATCGCACCGTTTCACCGCAGCGCATCGCGCTCGCTCGGCGTTACCTGCTGCCGGCCGGCGGCTGATTTTGCGAACGGCCAGAGCGCTGACCTTGGCCGTCACTTTGGCCGCCGCCTGCGGCGGGCGGGCCCGCTTGACCGCTCTCGCCGACGACGATGACTTTGAGCCCGTCGCGCAGGCGATCGGTGCCGTCGATGACGACGCGATCGCCAGCCGCAAGTCCGGAATTTATGGCCGTGATATTGCCGTCGATCGGGCCGGTACTGACCGGGCGCACCGCGACCGTATTGTCCGGATTGATCACGTAAACATAGGCACCGGGCGCGCCGCGCTGGATCGCCGAGGTCGGCACGGTGACGACGTTCTGTAGGGTCTTCACCAGAAGCCGAACATTGACGAACTGGTTCGGAAAGAGCGTGTTCTCGTTGTTGTCGAACTGGGCGCGAACTTTCACGGTGCCGGTGGTGGTATCGATCTGATTATCGATCGCCGAAACTTTGCCGACCGCAAGCTGGCGAATGTTGGCGCGGTCGTAAGCGGTGACGATCAGCGGCGTGCCGGCAGTAAATTGCGGCATGATGTCCGGCAGCTCGTCCTCCGGAAGCGAGAACACGACGGAAATCGGTTGCAGCTGCGTGATGACGGCAATGCCGCTGGTGCTGGTGGTCTGCACATAATTACCGGGATCGACCAGGCGCAGCCCGACGCGGCCTGTGATCGGCGAGACGATGCGGCAATATGCAATGTTGAGAGACTGTGCGTCGACAAGGCCCTGGTCCTGCTTCACCGAGCCGGCATATTGGGCGACAATGAAAACCTGATCCTCGGACTGTTGTCGCGCGATCGAATTCTGCTGGGTCAGTGTCTGATAGCGTTTCAGATCCATTTGCGCTTGCGCCAGCAGACCCTGATCGCGCGCCAGCTGGCCTTCATATTGTTCTTTCAAATATTCGTACGGCCGCGGATCGATCTGGGCGAGAAAATCGCCCTTCTTCACCAATTGGCCTTCGGTGAATCCGACCTCGGTCAGTTGCCCGTTGATCTGTGTCTGCACCGTCACCGTGGCGAGCGGCGTCACGGTGCCGAGCTCATTGAGGATCACGCGGACATCGCCCAGCACCGCCGTTGACGCGCCGACGGTTTGCACGGCGCCTTGCGGGAAGCGGCCGCCCGGAGGCGGAGCGGATCTGACCCATCGCGCCGTCTCGTAGATGCCGAATGCGAGCACGAGAAGGACCAGGATGCCGATGCCCGTTCGCATTCGCGAACGCGGCCTCGCTTTGACCCAAGGGGCCCAAGGGGCCAAAGGCTCGGGAATCAGCCGGCGGCGGGCGCCTGGCGCCAAGTCTTTATCCGTTCTGCGTGTCCGCTCGTCCATATGCTTTAGTCGATTGCGCTTTGGTCGATTCCCGCACTTTCAACCAGCCTCGACTTATAAAGTGCCTCAAGATGGGCCGCCTAATGAATATTCGCTAATGCTAATACCGCGCGGTTCAATGGCGCCCGAAGCCGATATTTCAACCGAGCCAGAATAACGGCCGCAAGGCGACGTCAGACGATTTTCTCATAAAAACAATAATTTATCACCTGGCCGAGCCCCGATCAGGGGGTTATTGCGGCGCGATGGGCCGTAGCAGGCCTTGTTGCGCTGCGGGCGGTGGTGCGAGCGGCGGCGGCACGAGAATGTCGCTCGGGATCGTTCCGACCGGCGACGGTTGCGACTCAAGCTGCGGCAGCAAGGAGAAGTCCCGCTGCAGTTGGCGCTGTGTCGGCAACAGCGCAACGTCCCAGCCCCCGCCCAGCGCCACAATCAGGTTCACGCTGGCGAGAAATAAATTCTGCCGCGCCGTCAATTCGGCTTCCTCGTCGGCGAGCAACTGAACCTCGGCGACCACGACCGTGGTAAATGCCACGGTGCCGGCTCGGAATTGATTCAAGAAAACGTTCACCGCGGTGCGTTCATCGGCCACCGCGCGGCGTAACTGTTCCACCTGCCGTGACAGGTAATGGATCGCCGCGAGCTGGTCTTCGACCTGCTGAAATGCGGTGAGCACCGTCTGCCGGTAGTTTGCAATGCTTTGCCAATAAGCAGCGCGCGCCGCGTCGACCTGTGCCGAAGTGAGCCCACCATTGAACAGAGTTTGGGTTGCGCTCGCGCCGATCGAAGCCACCGAGCGCGCGGCGCTCAAGGGGAGCGGGATCGGCCCGATATACTGGATCATCGCAGACAGCGAGATATCGGGAAACCAGGCCACTTCGGCGACGCCGATCAAGGCGTTCTGTTCCTCCATGGTTCGTTCGGCTGCGGCGATGTCGGGACGCCGTTCTAAAAGCGCCGAGGGGACCGTCACGGGGATATTCGGAATATGTTGCGCGAGATTGCGCGGGCCGACCCCAAGCTCGGCGGGCGGCCGGCCGGTCAAAATGGCAATCGCGTGCTCGAACTGGGCACGCTGCGCACGTACGGCGGCGAGCTGGGCCTCGGTTGTGGCGATCTGGGCATCTGCGGTTGCCACATCGCCCAAGGTTACCGCGAAGCCGGCTTTGTATTGGTTGTTCACGATCTCATAGGTCTTTTTGTATTCCGCGATCGTGCTCGTGAAGAGCGCGATCAAAGAGTCCGCCGCACGGAGATTGAAATAGGCGACGGCAAGCTGCGCCTGCGCCGCGAGCTTGGCGTTGTCGAGATCGGCGGCGCTCGCCTGCGCGCCGGAAGTATTGGCTTCGATTTGCCGCCGCACGCGGCCCCAGACGTCCAAGTCCCAGGTCGCGCTGATCGGCACGCTATACTGGGTCCGGTAGATGGCGCCCCGGCCGCTTCCTACGGTCCCCGCGCCCACGCTGGTATTGCTGCCGAGGGCCAACGGCCCGGTTCGGGTGCGGGTCACACTGTAGCTGGCGGTTGCGACCGGAAACAGCGCGGCCTGGCCTTCCCTGATGATGGCGCGCGCCTGCTCGTAAGCCGCCGCCGCGGCGGCGACCGTCTGATTCGAGACCTCGATTTGAGGCAGGAGCTCGTTGAGCGCGCGGTCCTTGTAAACTGTCCACCAATCGCCGCGATCGACATCGTCGCTCGGCCGGGCGCGCTTCCAGCCTTTCAGTTCTTTAAATTGCGTGGGGACTGGAGCCGGCTCCGGCGAGTAATTGGGGCCGATTGTGCAGCCAGTGAGCGTCAGGGCGATGATGTTTATTGCAGCAAAGCTGCGGGCTTGCGCGCGTGAACGAAGGCTGCGTCGCACCCAAACATCCCGATGCGCACCAGCATGGGCGAACGCCAGCACTGCCAGAAACCCGTTGTTAGAAGCCCCAAATACCCGACCGCATGGATAAAGACGCGTACGGCGCGGCGCTCGCCGCCGCAGCGGCGGCGGATGATCACATTATGCGAGGCGTTACTGAACCCTGCGCTAGAGAACCCTGACCCCGTCGCTTTGAGCATGCCCAAGCGGTGCCCGAATGGCAATCATCGCCCTGGTGCCTAGTGTCCCAATTCCGAAGTTCGCAGGCTTTGTCGGCACGCTCTCATGCGAACTTCGGAATCAAAGGGACACTACCAAATATATAATTCTAGTGCGGTTTTCGGATTTGAAGTTCCTATGCGAGCTTCCGACAAGACTGTAGGAACTTCAAATCCACCGCACTAGTGGATAGTTCGGTTTTCGCTCCCCGTTGTGGCATTCCGGCGACAGTACAAAGCGCGGTGCACGGCGTGATCGCGCACAGGATCGTGATGCACGATGCGGCATTTGATCCGATTTCCGCCATACCCACCCGCGAACATATGAAGCAAGGGGAGCGATAATCCTCTCGCCCACGATCCACCTTTGCGATGGACGGTGCAGCGCAGCATCACAGTCGCGGAGGTGGCGGAACGCACCCGCCAGATTAGCGTTGGCCGTGGCGCAGGGAGGATGGTCTGGCCAGGGGAAGGACTCCTCCATGCGATCGATCACCAGAAACATTGCTGTCCTAAGAATCAGCGTCAGCCTCGGCGTCCTCGGAATGGTTCTCGGGGCAACACTCGGCGCAACGAACTTGGCGCTCGCCGGCAAGGGAGGGGGTGGCGGAAGAGGCGGAGGAGGTGGTGGCGGCGGCGGCCACGGATGGGGTGGCGGTGGCGGCGGTCACGTTTGGGGCGGGGGCGGACACTTGAGCGTCTCGCATTTCAGCGCCGCCCATTACGGCGGCGGGCACGGCCATTATTCGGCTCATATTTCCTCCCACGCGTCGCATTGGAGCGGCGGCCACCGTTACACGCATGTTTCTCACTACAGTGGGCACAGTCATGCGACCGGGATTCACGCCCACGCCAACAATCTCAGCAAAACCAGTTTGAGCCACACCAATCATGAATTGACGAAGACTGGCCAGGAAAAGAACCTCAACTCGCACGTTACCCCGCTTAAGAATGCGTCTGATCCGAAAAATTTTGGCGCGCGGCGCGACTTCGCCCACAAGACGGCATTCAACTCGTTCTGGCACCAGGGCTGGCACCAGAACTGGTGGCATCATCACAATAACTTCTTCCATATTGGCTGGATCGGTCCTTGCTTACGGCGATTTCTTCTACTTCGCACTGTGGCCTTGGGACTACTGGTACTATGATCCGTTTTGGGCCTACGGTTACGGCGACATCTACGATGCCGTTTTCTTCCCCTACAACTATGACGACTACGTGCAGGGGCCGCGCGCGCCGGAGCGCATGGCGCGGCTGAAACAGGGCATAGTCCAGGGCTGTAACGAGGAATCTGGCGAAGTTACTGGCTGGCCAATCGATCAGATCCAGGCCGCGGTGCAGCCGGATCAGCGGCAGGGCCAGATGCTCGACGATCTCGGCAATGCCGTCGTCAAAGCCAGCGACGAGATCAGAGCGCATTGCCAGACCAATATCGCCTTCACGCCGACCGGGCGGCTCGCGCAGATGCACGATCGTCTCGGCGGGCTGGTCGATGCGGTCAATGTCGTCAGTCCACCGATGTCGGGCTTCTATGATTCGCTGAGCGACGAGCAAAAAGCGCGGTTCGATCATATCGCCCCGCGCGCGCCGCGGCGCGGCCAGGCCGCGCAAGGCGATATCACCGCTGCGACCATTCGCGGGCAGTGCGATGCCGGCATGATGGCGTGGCCGACCGATCGGATCGATCGCGTGGTGCGGCCCGACGACGCGCAGCGCGCCAAGCTGCAGGCCCTGCAGTCGGCCGCTTCGCAAGCCGCCGACACGATCAAGGGAGCATGTCCGGCCGAAGTCCCGGCGACGCCGCCGGCGCGGTTGGCGGCAGTCGGCCAGCGCCTGCAGGCCATGCTGCGAGGTGTCGAGACGATGCAGCCGGCGCTTGCCGACTTCTATAACTCGCTCAGCGACGATCAGAAATCGCGCTTCAATTCGATGGGCCGGCAATTGTTCGCGCAGAGCGCCAGGAACGGCCGAAGCGAGTAGCGGAAGCGAATAGTGAAGATCGAATAGCAAATGGCGAGTAGCAAATTTTTTCTATTCGCCATTCGCTACTCACTATTCGCGATCTTTCAGTGAAACAATTTTGAGAACTTGGCGCGCAGCTTGGCGCGCAGATCGGCGCTGACGTCGACCACCTCCGGAAACGTGCCCTTGAGCTTCATGTCATAGGGGATGCAGGCATCGATCAGGATACGATTGTTGAAATTGCCCGGCAGGTAGAGCGGATCGCGTTTCGACGCCCAGGCCTTTTGCACGAGATCGATATCGACCTTGGGATCGAAGCGCGTGCACATCGCCCATAATACCTGGTCGAGATCGCCGGCATCGATGTCGTCGTCGACGACCACCGTCCATTTGCCGGCATAGGCGCCGCCCTGGCAGGCGCAGGCGACGTGTAGCGCTTGTCGCGCATGGCCGGGATAGCGCTGGCGCACCTGGATCGCGGTGAAGCGGGTCGCCGGCCCGGCTTCGTGATTCCAGACGCCGAGCACGTCGGGAATGCCGCAAGCCTCCAGCGCGCGCCAGATCTGAGCCGCGCCGGCAATGCCCTTGAGCAAGCCGGTCTCGTCGACCGGCTTGTGCTGCGGCGCGCAGGTCAGGATCGGATCGTTGCGGTGGAGAATGGTCTTGACCGTGACGAACGGCCGTTCCTGCGTGTCGTCGGAGTAATAGCCCATCCATTCGCCGAACGGGCCCTCCGGCCTTGTCGCGCCCGGAACGGTTTCGCCTTCGATCGCGATCTCGCAATCGGCCGGGATCGGAAAGCCGGTATAAGGCCCGCGCACGACGTCGATGGGCTCGCGTAGCCCGCCGGCAATATCGTACTCGCTGACTTCCGGCAGTGGGCTTGAAGCCAGCATGAACAGCAGCGGGTCCTGGCCGCACAGGATCACGACCTTCATCGGCTCACCGCGGGCAAAATATTTGTCGCGATGGATGCGGCCGTGCTTGCCCTCGGTGATCTGGCAGCCGACTGTCGTGGCGTCATAAACCTGGCTGCGATAGGCGCCAAGATTGTACCAGCCGCTGTCCGGGTCCTTTGTGACGACGCAGTCTGCCGTGCCGATGAAGCGCGCTTTGTCGCGCTCATGGTGGCACGGCACCGGGAATTTCAAGACATCGACAGCATCGCCTTCAATGACGTTCTCGAAGATCGGACCGTCATTGACGTAGCGCGGCGGCAGCGGCCGCAAATCCTGCATGCGGGCGTGGTAACGCTGCACGATATCGACTTTGCGCTCGTGCTCGAGCGGCAGGCCGAGCGTGAGCGCGATGCGCGTCACCGATGACAGCTGGCCGTAAAGCGTCCGATAGCCCTTGGGATAGCCGGGCACATCATCGAACAGAATGGCCGGCGCGGTGCTGCCGCTCTTTTCGGTGAGCATGTGGGTGATGGCGCCCATTTCGACGTCCCAATGCGCGCCCGAGACGCGTTTGAGCTCGCCGAGGCGATCGACCATGTCGATCCAGCCGCGCAGACCGCGATATTGGCCTGGTGACGCTGCGGCGTCCGCCATGAAGCCTCCACAAGTCTCAAAGTAGAAAGCCCGTATGAATTGCGCTCGATAGGGTGTCAAGGCGATCCGCCCGCGGAGCGAATGCCTCAAGGCGCTTCGCCAAAGCAGGGGCAATGCTAGTATGACGCGCGAGATTGACCCATGACAGTACTGTTGCCTGGCGAAACTGCCCCGGCCGCGGCTCCGGCAGCGGAACCCATCTGGTTCGCTTCCTATCCTGCGGGCGTGCCCAAGACGATCGATCCGGACGCGTATCCATCGCTCGCAGCGATGTTGATCGATGCCTGCCGGCAACATGCAACGCGGCCGGCCTTCGAATGTCTTGGCGCGCAGATGACCTTTGCCGAGTGGGACCGCGACAGCCGCGACTTCGCGGCTTTCCTGATCGAGCAAGTCGGTTGCCGCGCCGGCGATCGCGTCGCGCTGATGCTGCCAAACATGCTGGCTTATCCGGTGACATTTCTCGGAACGCTCCGCGGCGGGCTCACCGTCGTCAATGTCAATCCGCTCTATACGCCGCGTGAATTGGCCTTACAGCTCGTCGATTCCGGCGCCGACGTTATCGTGATCCTGGAGAATTTCGCCCATAAGCTGCAGCAGATCATCGCGCAAACAAAAATCCGGCACGTCGTCGTGGCGCGGCTCGGCGATTTCGTGCCGCTGCTCAAGCGCTGGGCCTTCAATTTCGCCAATACGTATATCCGGCATGCGGTGCAGCCCTGGCGCTTTGAAAAATTCACGATGCTACAGGATGCCTGCGCGCGGCCGCCCAGCGCGCATTATGACGATGCCCGCCCGCGCGGCAGCGAAGTCGCTTTGCTGCAATATACCGGTGGAACGACAGGCGAGCCGAAAGGCGCGATGCTGACGCATCGCAATCTGATCGCCAACACGCTGCAGTGCCGCGCTTGGAGCGGATCTAACGTCACCGCCGAGCATGAGCGCGTGCTCACGCCGCTGCCGCTCTATCACATCTTCTCCATGACCGCGAACTTGCTGCCGTTCGCGCTGATGGGCGGATTGAATATTCTCATCCCCGATCCGCGCGATCTGCATCGGCTCATCCGCACCATGCGCAAGGCGAAGATCACCTGGATGTCCGGCGTCAATACTTTGTTCAATGCGCTCATCAACGTGCCGGAATTTGCCACTGTCGATTTTTCCGCGTTGCGCGTCGCGGTCGGCGGCGGTGCGGCGATACAAAGCCAGGTGGCCAAGCGCTGGCGCGAAATCACCGGCAGCCAAGTGGTCGAAGGCTATGGGCTTACCGAGGCTTCGCCGGTCGTCTGCATCAATCCGTTCTTCGCGCCAAAGCAGGGTACCGTCGGACTGCCATTGCCGTCGACCGAGGTGACGATCCGCGACGATCATGGCAACGTGCTGCCGACCGGCGAAGCGGGCGAGATTTGCGTGCGCGGCCCGCAAGTGATGCTGGGCTATTGGCAGCGCCCCGAGCAAACCAAACAAGTCCTGACCGCCGACGGCTGGCTGCATACCGGCGACATCGGCGCGTTCGATGCCGAAGGATTCCTCCGACTGCTCGACCGCAAGAAGGACATGATCAATGTGTCGGGCTTCAAGGCTTTTCCCAGCGAGGTGGAAGACATTGCCATGCAATATCCCGGCGTCCGCGAAGCCGCGGCGATCGGCGTGCCGGATGCGCGCAGCGGTCAGACCGTGAAGCTCTTTGTCGTGCGCAGCGATCCGGCGCTCGACAAAGTCGAGCTTACAAAATTCATGCGCGCCAACCTGGCGGGCTACAAAGTGCCGACGATCATCGAATTTGCTGACTCACTGCCGAAAAGCAATATCGGCAAGATTTTGCGCAAAGATTTGCGTTGAGGCGATTTATTTTGCGTGCGCGGCTTTTCCGGCTGCGTGCTAGACCTGAAGACACAACAGAAGGGGGAGGACGGCACAGCGATGTCCAAGCTGCAGCTTTCATTTGCCTGCGCGCTCTATGACCGGATGCTGGCGCTTTACACCGGTGAGGTGAAGCCCGACGGTATCGATCTCAATTTCATCCCCATCGATGAGCCGCGGCCGATCTTCGATCGCATGTCGGGCGGTCAAGAGTTCGATGTCGCCGAATATTCCAGTTCCGAATTCATCCAGCGCTTCGCCAACCGCGAATGCCCGTTCGTGGCTATTCCGGTGTTCCCCTCGATCGCTTTCCGCCTCGGCTTTATCGCGATTAATCGCAAATCGGGAATCAAGAGCCCGAAGGACCTCGCCGGCAAGCGCATCGGCGTGCCGCTCTACACGATGACGGCGGCGATCTTCATCAACGGGATTCTCAAAAACGAGTTTGGCGTCGATCTGTCCAAAGTCCAGTGGGTGCAGAGCGCGATGAACACGTCCGGCTCGCACGGTCATCCGACGGTATTGCCGCTGTTGAAAAAAATTTCAATCGAGAACAACACGACCAACAAAACGCTCGGTCAACTTCTCGCCGAGGGCGCAATCGATGCAACCCTCGGCACCAGCCTGCCCAACGAGATCCGCAGCAATCCCGACGTGGTGCGGCTGTTCCCCAATTACGTCGAACTCGACAAGGATCTTTACAAGCGCAAGAAAATCTACCCGATCATGCATTTGGTTGCGATCAAGAAGAGCGTTTACGAGCGCTATCCATTCGTCGCCACGAGCCTCTACGGCGCGTTCGTCAAATCTAAGAAGATCGCGCTGGACAAATTGTTCAATCTGCGCGCCGTGCGCACCATGACGCCGTTCCTGATGCGCGAGATCGACGAGATCTGGGAAGTGTTCAACGGCGATCCGTGGCCCTACGGCGTCGAGCCGAACCGGCAGACGTTGAAGGCGCTGGTGCGCTATCAGCAAGATTTGGGGCTGATCGACAAGCCGGTGAACATCAACGATCTGTTCGTGCCGACCTACGGCTGAGCATCGCTTTCAATCAATGGAAACGCCATGAGCCAAGTTGAAGATCTGTTACGCGACCTTGTGGTCGCAAACCGCATTCTCGCCAACGAGGACGTGGTCGACGCTTACGGCCATATCAGCGTACGGCATCCCGACGATCCGAAGCGTTTTTTCATGGCGCGCTCGCTGGCGCCGGAACTGGTCGAGCGTCACGATCTGATCGAGTTCGACCAGGAGGGCGAACCGATCAACGACAAGCGCCAGCCCTATCTCGAGCGCTTCATCCATGCGGCAATTTTCGAAACGCGTCCCGACGTCACCGCGGTAGTGCATGCGCATGCCGAGGACACGCTGCCGTTCGGGCTCGTCAAGGAGCCGCTGCAGCCGGTGATCCATTCCGGCAGCTTCATCGGGCGTAAGGTGCCGGTCTGGGACATCCGCAACAAGTTCGGCGACACCAATTTGCTGGTCACCAACATGGCGCAAGGCCGCGATCTGGCGAAATGCCTCGGCGCCGGCAATGTCGCGCTGATGCGCGGCCATGGCTTTGCCTCGGCGGCGCGTTCCATCATCGAGGTGGTGCGGCTTTCGGTCTATCTGCCGCGCAATGCGCGCGTGCAGATGAACGCTATGCGCATGGGCGGCAAGCCGAAGCCGTTGTCGAAGGGCGAAATCGCCGCGCGCGCGGCCGGATACAAGCCGCATTCGCCCGAGACCTGGCGCGCCTGGCAGTATTGGGCGACGCGCGCCGGCTGCGGCGACATGATCGGCGAGCCGTACGGCCACGCGCCGAAACACGCACCGAAGAAATGAAATTTTTTTATCTAATGAGTAGCTAGCCTCGCGTGCGCTTGCGCTTTATTTCAATCAGAACGTGTGGCACGGTGCGCGGGTAAGCCGCTCGTCGAATCGCGGCTCGTTTTGGGCTGCACAACTTTGCAAACACGTTTGCAAACGATTTTGATCGCTTGCGCGAAAGAGGAAACTGCCATGGGAACTGCCACGCGTTATTACACCTTGTTTGTTGCTGCGGCAGTCATTGCCGTTCTTGGAATGCAGGCTGGATCGGCGCAGGCGCTGACGATGACCGAATGCAGCGCCAAATACAAAGAGTCGAAAGCCGCCGACAGTCTCAATGGAATGAAGTGGAATGATTTCCGCAAATCACAATGCGATCTGGCGCCGTCCAAGCGCTCGAGCGCCAAGAGCGCGCCGGCTGGCACGGCCGTCGCCGCGAATGCGGTTTTCCCGAGCGCTGTGGATGGCAAATATTCCAAGGAGAAGCCGGGGCGGGCACGCCGAAAAACCTGTCTCGATCAGTACAAGGCCAATAAAGCGAGCGACGCCAATGGCGGCTTGAAATGGCTGCAAAAGGGCGGCGGCTATTACAGCCAATGCGCCAAGAAGCTGAAGGGAACGGCCTAAGCGCACTATCACCAACAAAAACGGAGCGCGGTGCTAACCGATTTCTTCCCCTCCCGCCCACGCGCGTAGCGCGTGGTGGGGAGGAACACAGGCGGCCTACGGCCGCCGTCCTATTCAAACAACGCCGATGCGGAGCATCAGCTATGGGTGGGGGACTTTTTGCTCGCCCACCACCCCGGCTCATATCGCCGGCGCGACATTCGCCGACCCTCGCCACCGCGTGGCGGGGGGAGGGAAAGCGGAATTCAATGCACCGTAAGCTCGCTGACCTTGCCGTTAGCGGCGCGGCCTTGCGCGTAATACTGCCCGATATTGCGCATCAGGGCGGCGTCCGAGACCGAATAGATCACGGCGTCGGATTTGCCGGTATTGATGTGACGGCGCCACATGAAGTTCGGCACCACGAATAGATCGTTGCGGCCCCATTCGAAGCTCTTGCCGCCGACCTCGGTGACGCCCGAGCCCTCGATCGCGACGTAGTAGGTGCCGGCGGTCTCGCGCTTGAACTCAGTTTCCTCGCCCGGCCGCAACAGCTGCGCCGAATAATTGAGCGTCTTGAAGACCGGCTCGCCGGTCACCGGATTGACGAAGTCTACCTTGATGCCTTCGTGCAAATCGCCCTTTTCGCCACGCAGGCTTTGCAGCATGTCCTTTACGTCCTCGCCGCGATAGTGGAACAGCGGCGCCGGCGCGCGGCCGACCCCGCGTTGATGGTCGACGAAAGCCGGCTTGATGCCACCGTGACTGTAGAGCTTGCGCGAATAGCCTTCCGCATGCGTGACGGCTTGCACGTTCATATTGCCCTGCGCGCCGGGCATGTTGTGATCGACCCAAGCGGCATCGAGAAATTCCATCAGCGGCCAGTCCAGCGTATCGATCCAGATCACCGGCTCGTCGGCATTGTTGCCGTGATCGTGCCAGGTCCCGTTCGGGGTCAGGATGAGATCACCGCGATTGGCGGTGCAGCGCTCGCCTTCGATGACGGTGTAGCCGCCCTTGTCGGAGAGGATGGTCCGGCTCGCATTGGGCGAATGCAGATGAACCGGCGCGACATCACCCGGATTATAGATCGAGATGGCGCAGCGGATCGTGTTGGTGGCCTGCAAGCGCCCGTTCAATCCGGGATTGAGCAAAAGGATGCTCTGCCGGTCGGCGAATTCAATCGGCGAGACGCCGGCTTTGCGGGCGATCTCGGAGATCTGCTTCAAGTAACCACTGTATTCGCTCCACTTCCACATATGCGGAAGCGTCTTCATCTGATTGACGGCGACGCGGCCGGTGCCGAGCTGTCCCGAACCTTCGCCGCTGGTTTCGCTGAACCATGGCCGCTGCGCCGGCGCATTGGCCTGCGTGCGCACCCAGATATTATGCTTGCCGGCTTCGCTGTTGATGGCCTCCATCAATTCGCGCGCCTTGTTCGAAAGCCCGCCCGGGGCAGGAGCTTTCATTGTCACGCTAGCCATGAGGTCGTCTCCTTACGGGGCGATCGCATCCCTGATGTTAATTAGCGGCGAATCCGGCGCATCGGCCAGAACTAGCCTTTGCCGCAGGTATAGTGACTCGGCGCTTTGTTGGAAAGCGCGTCCGCCTGCACGCCGCGCAGCAGGCCCCGCCGAAAAGGCATGACGAGCCGTTAACCGCCGGTCAGAAACTCGCGCAGCACCCGGTTGAATTCCGCCGGGCGATCCATATTGGAAATGTGCCCGGCGCCGGGAAGCGCGACAAAGCGCGACTCGGGAAGCTTTTCATGCAGCTTGGCCATGGCAATGGGCGTCGCGCCGTCTTTCTCGCCGACAATGAACAGCGTCGGGCACTTTACGCTCGCGACCGCCGACGCATAGTCGTGGGCGGCCAGCGCCGCGGCGCAGCCGATGAAGCCGTTGACCGGAGTGGCGGGGATCATCGCGCGAATTTTATCGAGATGCGGCGGATTGCCGGCGACCGTTTCCGCCGGAAACCAGCGCGCGATGGTCGGCTCGACCAAAGCTTCGATGCCTTCTTTCTGCGCCACCGCGATCCGCTCTTCCCATTGCTGGCTGCTTTGTGGCGTCGATTGGCAGGGTGAATAGGCGACGACGATGCGCTCGAAGCGGTCCGGGCGGCGCTCGGCCAGGCCGAGCGCGGTGGCGCCGCCCATCGACAGGCCGGCAAAATGCGCTTTGTTGATTCCAAGCGCGTCCATCAGCGCCAGCGCATCGTCGAGCAGCGTGTCGAAGGGATAGCGCCCCGCCGGCGCATCGCTGCCGCCGTGGCCGCGCTGATCGTAGCGCAGCACACGAAAGGAATCGGCCAGCGCCGCCGCCTGTTCGTCCCACATTGCCAGCGAGGTGGCCAATGAATTTGAGAAAATGAGCCACGGCGCGCGCTCGGGACCGTCGATCCGGTAGTTAATGGCGATGCCGTTCGCTTTAACTTTCATTTTGTCCTCTCGCGCAAATGGTTTGCTGAATGGAGTGGCTCATCGCGGCAGAAAGTCTTGCAGCAGCCCGAGCAGCGCATGCGGCGCCTGCGTCGGCAGGAAATGCCCGCCGTCGTCGATGAGTTCGAAGCGCGCGCCGGGGATTTTTTTGGCAAGCTCCGCCGAACCGGCATGCGGCCGCACCGTGTCATGGCGGCCGGCCACGACCATGGCCGGACAGCGGATCAGCGGCAGCATGTGCAGCATGTTGGTGCGCGCCAAAGCGCGAAAGGTAAAGCCGAAGCAGACCGGATCGTTGGCGAGATAGCGCCCGCGATAGGCTTCATAAGCCGCGCGCTCGCCGAGATGCGGTGGATAGGACAAAGCGAGCG
>JBASAH010000445.1:0-4005 GCA_049650505.1 Xanthobacteraceae bacterium | reverse complement strand
CAAAGGGGGGAGGTGTCTTAGAAGTGACGCAGCGCGACGGAGTAGGTCTATTACTTCCCCGGCATGGCGATGTGCCGGCCGACGCCTTCGGGTAGCGGCAGGGTCGCATGCGCCGCCTTCATGCGCGCAAGCTGCGCCGCGATCGGCGCGGGGAACGGCGCGGTCTTTCGCCCCGCCATGTCGACATGCAGCGCCATATTCTCCGAAGTCGCCGACAGCCAGCCCGCCTCGGCATGGCGCAGCTCTTCGAAATAGTGCAGCCGCTTGGCGTCGAAATCGAGCAGATGGAAAGTCACGCGCACCGCGTCGCCGGCGTGCAGTTCGCGCAAGTAACGCACATGCACTTCCGCGGTGAAGCAAGAGTGGCGGGTCTCTTTCAGGTAAGCGAGGCCGCAGCCGAGTAGCTCGTAGACTTCATCGACCGCGCGATCGAACAGCACATTGTAATAGGCCATGTTGAGATGGCCGTTATAGTCGATCCAGGCCGGCTCGACGCGCATCGGCGCGGAGACAAACGGCGCGGAAAAGACCTGTTCGGCATCGCGGCGCTCGAGCATCGAACGACTGTGGCGGATTTCTCGCGTGACAGGCAAGGGCGCCGGTTTTCAAAGATGATTCGCGCGCTTCCCCTCTGGTCATTGCCGGGCTTGACCCGGCAATCCATGAGGCGCGTACGCTCGCTCCTATTATTTTCGCTTGCTGCACCTCAGCATGGACCACCGGGTCAAGCCCGGTGGTGACGAAGTGTGAGAGCGCGGCGGGAGGCCGCTTGACCTTCCCCAGCGCCGCCGCCACGTTTGAATGATGCGCTGAGGAATGACGATGGTTCTGGTGGACCTTCCCGAACGCAGCAAAGAGGACCGCAACGCCGTCGCGACCGTGATCGCGACGCTGGCGGCGCGCTACGGCAATCGCCTCGTCACCTCGCAAGCGGTGCGCGAACAGCACGGCCATACCACCACCTGGATCGACAATCAGCCGCCGGATGCGGTGGTGTTTCCGCAGAGCACCGAGGACGTGCAGGAGATCGTGCGGCTGTGCGCGGCGCATCGCGTGCCGTTGATCGGCTTTGGCCAAGGCACCTCGCTGGAAGGCCAGCTCAACGCACCGCGCGGCGGTATCTGCCTCGATTTCCGCGACATGAACCGCGTGCTCGCCGTGCATGCCGAAGATCTCGACTGCGTCGTCGAGCCTGGCATCACCCGCAAACAGCTCAATGAAAACTTACGCGACACGGGCGTGTTCTTTCCGATCGATCCCGGCGCCGACGCTTCGCTCGGCGGTATGGCGGCAACGCGCGCCTCCGGCACCAATGCGGTGCGCTACGGGACCATGAAGGATAATGTGCTGGCGCTCAAAGCCGTGCTCGCCAATGGCGAAGTGATCTCGACCGGGCACCGCGCCAAGAAATCCTCAGCTGGCTACGATCTCACCCGGCTCTTGGTCGGCTCCGAAGGCACGCTCGGCATCATCACCGAATTGACGCTGCGGCTCGCCGGCATTCCCGAGGCGATTTCCTCGGGCATCTGTCCGTTCCCGAGCGTCGAGGCGGCGTGCAATGCGACCATCCTGACGATCCAGTCCGGCATTCCGGTCGCGCGCATCGAACTCCTCGACGAAATGCAGGTGAAGGCCAGCAACGCCTATTCAAAACTGACGCTGCCGGAAATGCCGATGCTATTCCTGGAGTTTCACGGCAGCGAGCAAAGCGTCGCCGAACAGTCGCAGCGCTTCGGCGAAATCGCGCGCGAGCTCGGCGGCGGGCCGTTCGACTGGGCGACGCGCACCGAAGATCGCACGCGGCTATGGCAGGCGCGACATGACGCCTATTGGGCGGTCATGGGGTTGCGTCCAGGCGTCCGGGCGCTCTCGACCGACGTGTGCGTGCCGATCTCGCGCCTTGCCGAATGCGTGACGCAATCGCAGCGCGATGTGCAAGAGAGCCGCCTGTTGGCGCCGATCGTCGGCCATGTCGGCGACGGCAATTTTCATATGCTGCTTCTGATCGACCACACCGACGCGGACGAGGTCGAGCGCGCCAAGGCTTTTTTAGAGCGCCTGGTCGACCGGGCGCTCGCCATGGACGGCACCTGCACCGGCGAACATGGCATTGGCCAGGGCAAGATGAAATATCTGCCCGCCGAGCACGGCGAGCCGGCGCTTGCCGCGATGCGGGCGATTAAGCGCGCGCTCGATCCGCTGGATATTATGAATCCGGGCAAGATTTTTAGTTTGTGATTGGAACTACCGCCCGCGGTAATGGTCGAGCACGAAGACGCGGATCGCCGATGACAGATTGCTGCCGCGGCGCTGGTCGTCGATCGTCCCGATCAAATCGGCCAGGCTCGCATGCCGCGCTTGCGCGATCTCCTTGAGCCCCTTCCAGAACGCATCTTCAAGACTGACGCTGGTGCGGTGCCCCGCGATCACGATCGAACGCTTGATCACCGGCGATTTCATTCCCGGCGCCATTTCGCTTTAGCCCGGTCGCGTCATGCGCTCGGGCCGCACCAGTCGATCGAACTCTTTTTCCGACACATAACCGAGCCGCAGCGCTTCCTCGCGCAAGGTCGTGCCGTTCTTATGCGCCGCCTTGGCGATCTCGGCGGCCTTGTCATAGCCGATCTTCGGCGCCAGCGCGGTGACCAGCATCAGCGACTTTTCCATGAGTTCGCGGATGCGCGGCTCGTTGGCGCGAATGCCGGCGACGCAGCGTTCGGCGAACGAATGCGCCGCGACGGCGAGGAGCCGGATCGATTGCAGCATGGCGTCGATGATCACCGGCTTGAAGACATTGAGCTCGAAATGACCCTGGCTGGCTGCAACCGTGATCGTGGTGTGATTGCCGAACACGCGGCAGCACACCATGGTCACGGCCTCGGATTGGGTCGGATTGACCTTGCCCGGCATGATCGAGGAGCCGGGCTCGTTCTCCGGCAGGATCAATTCGCCTAAGCCCGAACGCGGGCCGGAGCCGAGCAAGCGGATGTCGTTGGCGATCTTGAACAGATCGGCGGCAAGCGAATCGAGCGCGCCATGCGCAAACACCAGGGCGCCGTGTGACGCCAGCGCCTCGAATTTGTTCGGCGCGCTGACGAACGGCAGCCCGGTCATGCGGGCGACGCGTTGGGCAAAGAGTTTGGCGAAGCGGCGATCGGCATTAAGCCCGGTGCCGACCGCGGTGCCGCCCTGCGCCAACGGATAGAGCTCGCGCAAGCCGAGCTTGATCCGGGCGATGCCGGAGGCGACTTGCGCCGCATAGCCGGAAAATTCCTGGCCGAGCGTGAGCGGCGTCGCATCCTGGGTGTGGGTGCGGCCGATCTTGACGATCGACGCAAACGCCTTGGTCTTGCGTGTAAGCTCCGCGTGCAAATGCCCCAGCGCCGGAATAAGCCGGCGCGACATTTCCTGCGCCGCTGCAATATGCATCGCGGTCGGGAAGGCGTCGTTCGACGACTGGCTCATATTGACGTGATCGTTGGGATGAATCGGCGATTTGGCGCCGCGCGCGCCGCCGAGAATCTCGTTGGCGCGATTGGCGATCACCTCATTGACGTTCATGTTGCTCTGGGTGCCCGAGCCGGTTTGATAGACCGTCAACGGAAAATGAGCGTCGAGCTTGCCGTCGAGGATTTCCTGCGCCGCCCGGACGATCGCCTTGGCGCGGCGCGCATCGATAAGGCCGAGGGCGCGATTGGTTTCCGCCGCGGCGCGCTTGACGATGGCGAGCGCCGCGATCAGCGGGTGCGGCATTGCCTCGTCGCCGATCGGGAAATTATGCCGCGAGCGTTCGGTCTGCGCGCCCCAATAGGCTGCGGCCGGCACTTCGATCGGGCCGAATGAATCGGTTTCGGTGCGAGTAGCAGACGACGGACGGCGGACGCCAGAGGAAACGGAATTTCCGTTGCTGCCTTTCCCCCGGCGTCGGTCCTCTGTCTTCATTTCTTTCTGAATCGATCGAGCCGCACCACTTCGCCGCCGCCGCTGCCGCCATCGGTGCCGGGC
>JBASAH010000444.1:0-19506 GCA_049650505.1 Xanthobacteraceae bacterium | reverse complement strand
GCTTCACAGGCGCGCCCGGTGGTGGTCGTGACTGGGCACGAGCGCGAGCGGGTCGAAGCGACGCTCGCCGGCCTGTCTGTCAGCTTCGTGCATAATCCGAATTACGCCGAAGGTCTGGGTACGTCCCTGAGAGCCGGTATTGCCGCGGTGCCGGCGCAAGCCGACGGCGTCGTGGTCTGCCTTGGCGACATGCCCCAGGTCGATGCCGCCCTGATTGATCGGCTGATCGCGGCGATCGATCCCGACAAGGGGGCGCTGGTCGCGGTGCCAACGATCGGCGGCAAGCGCGGCAATCCGGTGGTGTGGTCGCGCCGCTTCTTTGCCGATCTCATGGCAGTCGAGGGCGACGTCGGCGCGCGGCACTTGATCGGCCGCTATGGCGAGGCCGTCGTCGAAGTGCCGGTCACAGGGACCGGTGTGCTAACCGACATCGATACGCCGGAGGCGCTCGCGGCGCTCAAAGCAGAGTTGGAGAAGACCTGAAACTCGTCATTTGCTTTGCGTCTGCGCGGCGATCTGTTGCACGATCGGCCCCCATTTGCTTTGCTCACCTTGAATGAAAGCCAAGACTTGCACCGGCGACATCGATCGGTCATCGCGGCCGAGATCGGCCAGCCGCTTGTGAATCTCCGGATCGCTCATCGCCTTGACAAGATCCGCATTCACCTTGCGCACGATACTGTCCGGCGTTCCGGCCGGTGCTACCAAGGCTTGCCAGCCGACCGACTCGAAGCCGGGAAGCGTTTCAGCAACGGTCGGCAGATTCGGCGCGTTCGGGATGCGCGCGGCCGAGGCGACGGCAAGCGGTACCACATTGCCTGCCTCCGCTGCGCCAGCAATTCCCGAATAAGCATCGAAGACCAGCCCTACGCGCTTGCCCATTATATCGTTGATGATCTGCGCCGTGCCGCCCGAATAGGGCACCATCAATAATTTCATTTCGGCCTGCTTTTGCAGAAGTTCGCCGGTCAAATGAGTCAAGCGGCCGATGCCGTTGACGCCGTAAGACAACTCGCCGGGTTTTTGCTTCGCCAGCGCGATTAGGTCCGGCAACGTTTTTATGCCGAGCCATGGCGCCGCGGTGATGAACATCGGCGCGCCGCCGAGATAGCCGACCGGCGTAAAATCGCGCGGGACTTCCACGGGCAAATTGTCGGCGCTTCCAGGCAGCGCCACAAAAGCGGATGCGGCGATGACGCCCAAAGTGTAGCCATCGGGCGTTGCCGTCGCGGCGGTGCGCGCGGCGATGGCGCCGCCGGCGCCCGGCTGATTGATCACCACTGCCTGCTGCCGCCATATGCGGCTTAATCCCTCGGCGATGATCCGCACTGGAACGTCGATCGAGCCTCCCGGCGCCGAATCGGTGATCAGCCGCACCGGACGATTGGGGTAATCCTGCGCCCGGGCAGTCGAAAGAAAGCCGATCAATGCCGCTAGTAGCGACAACGAAGCTATGGCCGTCGGGCGTCGTGGGGCGTGCATTTATGTCCTCGAAGACGGTTGATCCAAGTTCAACGGCGCATTGGCGCAAATACCCTAGTGCGATGCGCGATAATGGGTAACCTTTATCGCGAAGCCGAAGCGGCGGAAATACTGCGCGTTCGCGAAGAAGGTCGTGC
Organism: Xanthobacteraceae bacterium; assembly: GCA_049650505.1. GTDB lineage: Bacteria > Pseudomonadota > Alphaproteobacteria > Rhizobiales > Xanthobacteraceae > BOG-931. The sequence continues at coordinate 17,887 of JBASAH010000444.1, read as the reverse complement.
ATTTCTCGCTGTCGCGCCGCCTGCGTGAGCCGCCGGTGGCGGGCTGCCTTGCAAGAACCGAGTAGGTGGGCGCGGCCGGGCAGGCTATACGTTTGCGGGAATTGGGCCGGAAAACTGTGATGACAGTCTCCAGCGCGGCTGGCTTTTCGGGTGACCGCTCCGCCGAAGCGTCGCGGCGGCTTGCGATCGGTTTTCTTAATTGGGCGCATGCGCTCGATCATTTCGTCATTCTAATTTATCCCACGGTGGTCATCGAGCTTGCGGTGGTTTATGGCCGCTCCTATGCGACGCTGATCGCGCTCTCGACCGCCTCCTTCGTCGCCTTCGGCCTGTTCTCTCTACCAGCCGGCTGGCTCGGCGATCACTGGAGCCGGCGCAATCTGATGATCGCCTTCTATATCGGCTGCGGCGTGTCGCTGGTCGGCGCGGCGCTCGCACCTTCGTTGACTGGTTTGGCGATTGCGCTGTTTTCACTTGGCCTGTTCGCGGCAATTTACCATCCAGTCGGCACCGCCATGATCGTCGAAAATGCTAAGGAGCGCGGCCGCACGCTCGCATTCAACGGGGTCTGCGGCAATCTTGGTGTCTCGCTCGCGGCTGGGATCACAGCGGCGTTGATCGCGGCATTGTCCTGGCGTGGCGCTTTTCTCGTGCCCGGCATTGTCTGCATCGCCACCGGAGCGATTTATTATTGGTTCGGCCCACCCGAACGGCGCTACGCCGGTGCGCGCTCACGCTCGCCCGACGTTTATCTCACGCCGACAATTGCCACGATCATTTTCGCGCTGTTCGTTGTTGTCGCGCTCAGTGCGGGCTTGGTGTTCAACACGATCTCGGTCGCTTTGCCTAAAATCGTTGACGAGCGGATCGGCAACGGGATTTCGCTGGTCTTGGTCGGTGGCTTGACGACGGCGGTTTTCTTGTGCGGAGCGATCGCACAAATCACTGTTGGCCGGCTCGTCGAGCTGATCCCGCCGCATATCCTGTTTGCGGCAATGGCGATCATGCAATTCTGCGGTGTGGTCTGGTCGGCTTATGCGAGTGGGCCGATGCTTCTTGTGGCGCTCGCCTTTACGATGGCAGCGATCTACGGCCAGATCACGGTCAACGATTTACTCATCGCGCGCTATACCGCGGATGCTTGGCGCGGGCGAATTTATGCGGTTCGCTATTTCATCACTTTCATGATCTCAGGCGCCGCAGTGTCGATGATCGCGGTGCTCTATGGCCGCGGCGGCTTCGGCCTCGTGCTCGGCGTCACCGCGCTTGTGGCGATGGGCTTTCTGGTCGCCGCGATCGCGATCGCGATCCTCGCCAACGGGGTGGAGAAGGCGCGGCTGCCGCAGCCCGCGGAATAGCGATAGTCACCCGAACTATTAAAGCTGCCAATTACCGGAGCGCCGCGTACAGAGCGGTACCGGCGTCCGAAATGCACGCCGCCGCTGACTGCTCGCGAGCAGATGGCTTTGCCAGGTCGACATTCAGACCCGACAGGTTAGACCGCTGAGCGCGCCGCGAGCGACATACCGATCATCGCGATCCCACCGAACAAGAGGTTGACGCCAACCAGCAAGCCGAGCGCCCAGGTTGCCGTCTCCGGCAGGCCGGCGAAAATGATTCCGGCAAGGATCAGATCGACAATGCCGCTTGCCAGCATCCATCCCCAGCGGCCGGAAAGCTGGGTGCGATGCTCGAAGGCGTACATCAGCGTGACAATGCCCTCCACCAGGAAGAACGCAATCAGCACCAGTGTTAGCGATACCGAGCCGCTAATTGGCCAGCGGATCAGCACGATCCCCGCGGCGATGCTGACCACGGCCGAGAGCAGCGACCACCAGAAGCCCGGCGCGTTGCGCATCCAGAACGTGGTGAGCAGACCGACGATGCCGCTGATCAGGAATAGCCAGCCGATAACGAGCGTGAATGTAAGTGTTGCGATAACCGGCACGACAATCGCCGCAGCACCGAGGAGGACGAGAACGATGCCCTCGATCAGAAACAGCACCCAGTGCTCGTGAATGGCGCTCGCCACCGCGCGCTGCAGGTCGCTACTGGGCCCCGGTTGATACATTGTCATGATCCGCTCCTCTGGAATGCGGCGAATGTAACAACCGCCGCCGCGCGAGCCGCGCTGTGGGAACGACGTCGGAACGAGTTCCAGATATCACTGTTACACAAAAGCCGACCTTGCATAAGCGGCTTGTGCTACTTATTTGGGTTGGGAGTGACGGAGCAGCGGCTTCGTTACGGACGGCCACGATGACGATGGGCGACGCCGGATGTACGCGCGCCTTTTCGTTCGTGGCCGTTAGCATTTGTGGGGGGCGAATGACGAGTGGCGAATGGAGCGTTGGCGCCGCTTCTTCGTTTCCCTATTCGGTGCTCGCTATTCGCCATTTGCTAAACGTGCAATCAGCGCCATGGCTCCAACTGGCGCGCGAACTTTGCCTTCGTGAATAACATAAGCGAACACTTCGCGCGACGCGGGTTTTCGCGGCGATGCGGCGCCGACGCGCGGCAAGTCGTCGGGCTCTTTCCCTTGCGCCCAGGACCGCAGCCGGCCTGCCCAAGCCGCGATTTCTTTCTCCGGATAAGCAGTCGATATCGTATCCTTGCCGCGCTGCAGCCGCGCATAGACGAACTTGCCAGTTAAGTCGGCGATATTCGGATATTTCGCATGATCGGTGTACACGACCGGCATGTTGAACTTGCGCAACAGCGCCACGAATTCCGGCGTGCGGAAGCTGTCGTGGCGGACCTCGATGACATGGCGCAGCGTATGCCCGCCGAAGCGGTCCGGCAACAGTTCGAGAAAGCCGCCGAAATCGGCAGGGTCGAATTTTTTGGTCGGCGCGAATTGCCACAGCAGGGGGCCAAGCCGTTCGCCTAATTCGGTCACGCCGGAATCGAGGAACCGTTTGATCGAGTCGCCGGCCTCCTTGAGCACGCGCCGGTTAGTCGCAAAGCGTGGGCCCTTGAGCGAGAACAGAAAACCTTTTGGGACTTCGCTTGCCCATTTCCGAAACGTCGCCGGCGTCTGGGTGCGATAGAAAGTACCGTTGACCTCGATCGAGGTCAGGCGTGCGGCGGCAAAGCCGAGTTCTTTGCTGTGCGGCAAGCCCGGCGGATAGAACAGGCCGCGCCAGGGCGCGAAGGTCCAGCCGCCGATGCCGATATGGATTGGACCTGATTTCACAGTCATCTGCCTGTCATTGATGCCTGTTAGCTTTGCCTTTGCAAGCGGCGATGGCGAGTTGCTTATGATCTATCGTTAGCTTGCGGCGTGATCTTTCGGGATCATGCTCTTACGGCCACGGTGACAGGCGACGCCGGATGAACGCGCGCCTCTCGCTCGTGGTCGTTTCTATTTCAGTAACTTGTCCTCCGATAGCAAAAGGCCCGGGATTGCTCCCGGGCCTCGTCTTTTACGTCGCTTGTGACGCGTGAACTTAGAAATCCATTCCGCCGCCGCCACCCGGCATCGCCGGCATGGCGTCTTTCTTCTTCGGCAGTTCGGCCACCATCGCCTCGGTGGTAATGAGCAGACCGGCGACCGAAGAAGCGCCTTGCAGCGCCTGGCGCACGACCTTGGTCGGGTCGATGATGCCCTTCTTCACCATGTCGCCATACTCGCCGTCCTGGGCGTCGAAACCATAGCTGTACTGGTCCTTCTCCAGGATCTTGCCGACGATGACGGAGCCGTCCTCGCCGGAATTGATGGCGATTTGGCGAGCCGGCGAGGAGAGCGCCTTGCGCACGATCTCGACGCCATGCTTCTGGTCTTCGTTTTGCGTGCGTACGCGCTTGAGCGCCTCGGTGGCGCGTAACAGCGCCACGCCGCCGCCGGGCAGGATGCCTTCTTCGACAGCCGCGCGGGTCGCGTGCATCGCGTCATCGACGCGATCCTTGCGCTCCTTCACCTCGACCTCGGTGGCGCCGCCGACGCGGATCACCGCGACGCCGCCCGCGAGCTTGGCAAGCCGCTCTTGCAGCTTCTCGCGGTCGTAGTCGGAGGTGGTCTCCTCGATCTGCGCCTTGATCTGGCTGATGCGGTCCTCGATGTCCTTCTTCTTACCGGCGCCGTTGACGATCGTGGTGTCCTCCTTGTCGATCATGACCTTCTTGGTGCGACCGAGCATGTTCAGCGTGACGTTCTCGAGCTTAATGCCGAGATCTTCGCTGATCGCGGTACCGCCCGTCAGGACGGCGATATCCTGCAGCATCGCCTTGCGGCGATCGCCGAAGCCCGGAGCCTTCACGGCCGCGACCTTCAATCCGCCGCGCAGCTTGTTGACGACGAGCGTGGCGAGCGCCTCGCCCTCGACGTCCTCGGCGACGATCAAAAGCGGCTTGCCGGTCTGCACCACAGCTTCAAGAAGTGGCAACAGCTCGTTGAGCGCCGAGAGCTTTTTCTCGTTGATGAGGATGTAGGGATCCTCCATCTCCACCCGCATCTTGTCGGCGTTGGTGATGAAGTAGGGCGAGATATAGCCGCGGTCGAACTGCATGCCTTCGACCACGTCCAGTTCGGTCTCCAGGCTCTTGGCCTCTTCGACCGTGATCACGCCTTCATTGCCGACCTTCTTCATCGCCTCGGCGAGGAAGCGGCCGATCTCCTGGTCGCCGTTGGCCGAAATCGTGCCGACCTGGGCGATCTCTTCGTTCGACGTGACTTTCTTCGAGTTCTTCTTGAGTTCCTCGACCACGGTCTCGACCGCGATGTCGATGCCGCGTTTGAGGTCCATCGGGTTCATGCCGGCGGCAACCGCCTTGGCGCCCTCCTTGACGATGGCGGCGGCGAGTACGGTCGCCGTCGTGGTCCCGTCACCGGCGATGTCGGAGGTCTTGGATGCGACCTCGCGCACCATCTGCGCGCCCATATTCTCGAACTTGTCTTCGAGTTCGATTTCCTTGGCCACGGTGACGCCGTCCTTGGTGATGCGCGGCGCACCGAACGACTTGTCCAACACGACATTGCGGCCCTTCGGGCCGAGCGTCACCCTCACGGCGTTGGCGAGGATGTCGACGCCGCGCAACATCTTGTCACGCGCGTCAACTGAGAATCTAACTTCCTTAGCAGCCATTTGCGTATCTCCTGAAACTGCAAACTAAAGGGATTAAGCGGCCTTCCTTCTGGCGACCGTCTCGTCGAGCACGCCCATGATGTCGGACTCCTTCATGATCAGGAGTTCCTGGCCGTCGATCTTGACCTCGGTGCCCGACCATTTGCCGAACAGGACGCGATCGCCGACCTTGACGTCGATGGGGATGAGCTTGCCGGACTCGTCGCGGCCGCCCGGACCGACGGCGATGACCTCGCCCTGGGAAGGCTTTTCCTTGGCGGTGTCCGGAATGATGATGCCGCCGGCAGACTTCTCCTCGGCATCGATGCGCTTGACGACGACGCGGTCGTGAAGCGGACGAAACTTCATGGTGTCCTCCTAACTAATTGAAAAGATTACAGAGTGCGTGTACGGCGCGGCCGTCCGGAAAAGCTCGGAATGGCTTGTTTCCCCTCCCGGATGACCGCTTGGTGGCGACATAGGGGCCTGACTTTTTGCCCGCAAGAGGCGCCGGAGAATTTCTTAGCACTCACTGGGATGGATTGCCAACAATTTTCAATCGGGCGTTAACGCCGATCGGTTCCCGGGCCGCCAGACCACAACTTCTTGATAGCCGTTGAGGAAACGGCTTCCCACGGGACGCCGTTGAACCGGCGACAGGTATAGCGCAGCCGGCCGTAAGCACGGGCTGCTTGTTAGCAGGGAATATAGGTTGCTGCTAATGCCTTGAAGATAAACAACTTTCTCATTTTTGAGGCTTGCATGGAGGAGCGAGTCACTCAAACATTCCCGATGGCGGGATGGAGGGCATTCATGGTGTCGCAAGATTTTCGCAAGCAGCTCGAAGGTTATGGTCTGACGACCGCCAATATCCTTTATCGGCGGCCGGATCATCCTTGGCTTTTACAAACCTATGTCTGGCAGGACTATGACCTCTGTCCAGCTTTTCCGGCGCTCAACAAGTTCCTCAATTTCTGGCTGGAGACCCTTGAGGGTCCGCTGCACTCGGTCACCGTCGCCCACGCGCGGTTAATTAAGCCGACCGAGATCCGCGCCATCGACGGCGAATTCCGGCTGCACTGAGATCGTTCAGCGCAATAGTCAGGAGTCAGGTGTCACGATCAGCCGTATGGCGGCTTATTACGGGCCGCTTATTCCCGATATCCGGATAAGCGCGTAACTGATCACGCCAAGTACTAAGAGCGATACCGTCACCGCGAGCGTCACGCGCAAGCCGGTGCGGACAACCGTGCGCAGATCAACACCCAAGCCAAGCCCTGCCATCGCGATAGTCGTGAGCAATGCTGCCGTATGCGTGACGGGCTGCACCACGGCCGCCGGAATCAGGCCTAACGACCGAATTAGCAGCAGGGCGAGAAAGCCACTGATGAACCAGGGGATCATTTCACGAAATCGAGGGCCGCGGCGGTTCGATCGGCTGTGCGCCGGCCGCAGGCCGCCGGCAAGGAGCGAAAACCCGAGCACCACCGGCCCCAGCATCAAGACGCGCACGAGCTTGATGACCGTTCCAACCTGATTGCTCAAAGCGCCGATGGGCAGCGTTGCCGCCAGAACTTGCGGCACCGCGTAGACGGTCAGCCCGGCCAGCACGCCATATTGCGTCAATGATAGATCAGCACCGGGGCGAGCAGCGGCAACGTAAGGACGACGACAACGCCAAGGACGGCGGTGAACGAGATCGACGAGGCGATGTCATTGCCATCGGCGCCGATGACCGGCGCGACCGCTGCAATCGCCGAGTTTCCGCAAATCGAATTACCGCAGGCGATCAGGATGGCCATGCGTTGCGGCAGGCCGAGCAGGCGGCATATGCAATAGCTCGTCCCAATCGCGATCGCGACGATGCAGACGATGCCGACGATCAAGATCGGGCCGAGCGCCATGATCGCGGCGGCACTGACGGAAGCGCCGAGCATCACGATCGCGCATTCGAGCACAAATTTCGCACAGACACGGATGCCGGGATTAAAGCGTGGACCTGGCTGCCACGCCCCGCGGACCGCTATGCCGATTAAGATCGCGAGGACCAGCGCTTCAAGGTAAGCGTGCCCGACAAGATAGGTTTCTGTTGCTTCCAGAAGCATCGCCGCGAACGTGATGGCGATGCAGAGAAGAATGCCTGGCAGAAGGCGTTGCAGGTAATCCAACACTGGATGCCCCGGGTATCGACGATTTCTGGAATCGTGCAGCCCTCACCGAGAATAAAACTGAATGCTTGAATGATATCGTGACAATTGATTGAGTAATTCGCTCTGCACATGAACCAGATTCACCATTCATAAGATCGTGAGCTTTACGAACATGACGAGCATGACGCGCATCCACTTCGACTTCGGTTCGGTGACACTCGACGCCGAACTCCTCGACACGCCAACCGCAAAAGCGATCGCCGCGGCGCTGCCGATCACGGCGTCCGCGCTGACCTGGGGCGAGGAGGTCTATTTCGAAATTCCAGTGAAAGTGTCGCGTGAGAAAGACGCGCGCGCCGTCGTCAACCCAGGCGAGATTGCCTATTGGCCGGACGGCAATGCCATCGCAATCGGCTTCGGCCGCACGCCGATTTCCAAGGGCGAGGAAACCAGGCTCGCGAGCCCCTGCAATATTTGGGCGAAGGCGCTCGGCGATGTGAAGACGCTCGGCAAGGTGCGCGCCGGCGCTAAGATCAAAGTCAGCGCGATCGGCTAACGGGACCAATCTGCTTTGTTTATCCCGGGGTGACGAACGCGTAGACGAATTGATCGCGTAGATCGAGGCGCGCGAATGTGCCAAGACAGGCGCGGCTGCGGGGACTGGCCAGCCGCATTTTTTCCCATCAACGGAGCGAGCCATGGGACTTTCGCGTCGTAAAGCTTTGGAACTGGCCGGTGGCGCAGCGCTGCTGCCTTTTGGCCGGCCCGCTTTTGCCGATACTTATCCCTCGCGCGTCGTGCGGCTTTTTGTGGGATTCCCTCCGGGCGGCGGCGCGGATCTGGCAACGCGCATTGTCGCGAATGGTTTGTCCGAGATTTGGCGCCAGCAGGTCATCGTCGAGAACAGGCCGGGAGCCGGCGCCAGGATCGCGCTCGACACGGTGGCGCACGCGCCGGCGGACGGCTACCAATTGCTGCTCGCTCCAGGCTCGCCTTTGGTCCAGGCTTTACTGTTTTCCACTCTCACCTTCGACCCGGCAACGGACTTTGCGCCTGTTTCACTGGTCGGGACCTATCCGAATATCATTGTCGTGCCCAACGCTTCGCCGTTCCACACACTCGGCGACTTGATTGCTCACGCCAAGGCTCATCCGGGCGCGATGAGTTGGGCTTCGCCCGGCATCGGGAGCGTGCCGCATCTCGCCGGCGAATTATTCAGATATCGGGCCGGCATCGAGATTACCCATGTGCCCTATCGTGGCGCCAATCAGGGGCTGATGAGCGATTTCCTTGCCGGCCGGCTCGATCTCGTTTTCAACACCACCGGATCGCTTTTAGAACAGGTCAGGTCGAAACAGGTCAGCGGCCTTGCCGTCACGAGTGCGAAGCGCTTTCCGGACCTGCCGGACTTGCCGACAGTCTCCGAGGCCGGCGTAGCCGGTTATGACGTTTCATCTTGGTATGCGATCTATGCGCCGGCGAAGACGCCTGCCGATGTCATCGCGAAAATCAATGCCGACATGACCACAATACTGCGCGACCCCTCGATCAAGGAAAAATTAAAGCTCCTTGGCGTGTTGTCGCAGCCGTCATCGCCGCGAGAGTTGACGGCGATGAATGTGGCCGACGCGGCTTTGTGGGAGCCAATTGTCAAAGAAGCCAATATCAAGGTCGAGTAGGGCTTTTTGGTTTCGCGCTCGAGCGATGCGCAAGTTTGTGTGGGTCGGTCAGTGAGACGGCCGGTCGGTCGCTGCGTCAGGTATCGGATCTTTGACTCGCAACCCGGCGCGCGAAAGCCAGTACCAAATCCCAGGCGTTACGAATATTGACGGTGAGGAGCAGCAGCAAAGCTAACGCCAAAATATCGGCGCCGAGGGCGGGGCGTGCGACCGCAAGTCCCGCCGAGGCAAGAATCGCCAGATATGCCGCAAGCGGGCACATCCCATAACCAAGCCGGTCCGCGACATCGCGTACCGCCGCGCGGCCAAGGCCGACCAGCACCACTGTCGTGTAACAGAGCCCCGCAATCGCCACCGCTGCGATACCGACCGCGAGCGATATTGTCGTATGCGAGGGTACAAGCGCGATAAGACTAAGCAGCAGGATCGTGGCGAAATGGAAAACGACCGGGCTCATGAAAGTGCTGGTCGCGATGCTGCGTTCCGGTGTGAGAAAACTGGCGCCGATCGAGACGGCAACGAATAACAGCGCGACCAGCGCCGCCAACGAGGTGCCGAGCAGCACGTAAAAGTCATGCCAGTCGTGCCAATCGCTCGTCATCGCGAGCTAACCGCGCCCGACGAATGGCATCAAATTGGCCATCACCGTCATGAACAGCACATTGGTGTCGAGCGGCAGGCTCGCCATGTACACGACGGCGCGGCTGACATCTTCGGCCGCCATGCGCGACTCGATCATCTTGCGGCCGTCGGGCTGTAGTACGCCTTCGCCCTGCACCATGCGCTCGGTGAGCGGGGTTGCCGCGTTGCCGATATCGATCTGGCCGCAGCAGATGTCGTGGCCGCGGCAGTCGAGCGCCGTCTGCTTGGTCAAACCGGTGACCGCGTGCTTGGTAGCGGTATAGGCGGCGGACTGAGGTCGCGGCGTGTGCGCCGAGATTGAGCCATTGTTGATGATGCGGCCGCCACGCGGCTGCTGCGCTTTCATAATCTTGATAGCCTCCTGGGTGCACAGGAACACGCCAGTGAGATTGGTGGCGACCACCGCTTGCCATTTATCGAGCGGAAGCTGTTCGATAGGCATCGCCGGCGCGCCGATGCCGGCATTGTTGAAGAGGAGGTCAAGTCGGCCGTAAGTTTCTTTGGTCTTCGCAAAGAGCGCTTTGATCGAGGCCGGGTCGGCAACGTCGGTAGCCACGGTGAGCGCTTCGCCCGGCGTCTGTGCGCCTTCTTTGGCGACCGCATCCAAAAGCTCCTTACGCCGGCCGGCCAGCACCACCGCGTAACCTTCGCGCATCAATGCAAGCGTGACCGCGCGGCCCACGCCTGTGCCGGCGCCGGTTACCAATGCAACTTTTTGCCCAGCCATCGAGGTTCTCCCTGTTGTGATCGCTAGTGTCCCGATTCCGAAGTTCGCACGCTCTGTCAGCACGCTTTCATACGAACTTCGGAATCAAGGGGGGCACTAGCAATTATATAATTCTAGTGCGGTTTTTGGATTTGAAGTTCCTATGAGAGTTTCCGACCGAGCTGTAGGAACTTCAAATCCACCGCACTAGGAGGATAGTGGCGAACGCTATGCGCCGCGGCAATCCCTGTCGCGCTCATTCCGTCCGGCGCTTACCGGTGCGTGCGCGAATCCGTGATCACTATTGCCGTCAATGATAGCGGCGGGCCGTCAGCCCGCTAAGGCGATTTCCTGGTCGGGACTGGTGACGCGGTAGGCCTCGGGTGTCGCCAGCCGATGGTCGATCTCGGCGGCGGCTACCGGTCTGCCGAAGCGAAACCCCTGCATTGAATGCACGCCAGCGGCGCGCAGGAACAGATGCTGCTCGGCCGTCTCGACCCCCTCCGCCGTCACCTTCATGCCGAGACCGCGGCCCAGGCTGACCACGGCATGGACGATGGCGGCGGCATCGGCGGCCTTCTCGATCGAGCGCACGAAACTGGAATCGATCTTGAGCTTGTCGAACGGAAAACGCCGCAAATAAAGCAGACTGGAATATCCAGTGCCGAAATCGTCGAGCGCAAAGCACACGCCGATGCCTTTGAGCTGCAGCATCGACAATTCGGCGTGTTCCAGATTACCGAGGAGCGTGCTTTCGGTCAGTTCAAGTTCGAGACGGTCGGCCTCGAAACCAGTCTCGGTGATAATGCACTCGATCAACTCGACAAAATCCGGGCGGCGGAATTGCAGCGGCGAGACATTGACGGCGACGGTCAGCGCCGGCCAATTGCGTCCATCGAGACAGGCGCGCCGGAGCATGAATTCGCCGAGCTCGACGATCAACCCGGAATGCTCCGCAATTGGAATGAACCGCGCCGGCGGGATTTCACCGTGGATGGGATGAACCCAGCGCGCCAGCGCCTCCACGCCCATGAGCTTCTGGCCGCTCGGATTGACAATTGGCTGATAGACGACGTGCAGCTCCTGGTTTTTGATCGCTTGGCGGAGGGCGCTTTCTAGCAATTTGCGATTCGACAGGTCGGCATCCATTGCCGCGTCATAGATACAGGCGCGGTTGCGGCCCTCGTTCTTGGCGCGATAGAGCGCCATGTCCGCGTAACGCAGGATGTCGCCGGCGTCCTGGACGCAGCTATCGATCACCGCAATCCCGATCGATGCGCCGATATTGATGCCGTGGCCGCTGACGATGAATGGCGTACAGATTGCGGATAGGATTCGCTCGGCTATCGCTTGCAAAGAGTAACTGTCCGAAGCGCAAGTCATGATAATGGCGAATTCATCGCCGCCCAGCCGGGCAACCAGATCGTTGTCACGCATGATTTCGCTCAAGCGTTGCGTGACATTGAGAATGAGTTCGTCACCGATATGGTGGCCGAGCGTGTCGTTGATGTCCTTGAAATGATCGAGGTCGATGTAAAATACCGCCGCCGTCGGGCCGCCGTCGCGCACCTCGGTAATGGCGCGCTCGAGGCGCTCCGCGAAATAAATGCGATTGGGCAATCCGCAAACCGGGTCGTGCATTGCGAGATGGCGTAATTGCCGCTCGCCGGTGCTGATCGCGGTCGTCGTGCGCTGCATATAGCGCATGACGATAATGATCAGCAAAGCAAAGGCGACGACCGCCAGGGCGATGAACGGCAGGACGCTTGCAACGACCGCGCCGCCCGGGCGCGCCGGCTTCCACGCCAAGCGGGCCACCGAATTGCCATAGGTGTCGCTCAACTCGATGACGCGCTCGTCGGAAGCTGGCGTCAGCCCCTCGATCATGTGGAAGTCTTTGATTTGCAATTGATGGCCGGCTCGTTCGAGAAAACGACTGTTGATGTATTTGACTGAAAGCACGATGGGAGCGTGGGCATTCCCGTTGGCAAAGTCCGCCGCAACTCCCACGGCAACGGCCGCGATAACTGCCGGCTTATCTAAAAACCGCGCGATCACGGCAACGCTTCGGCCGGGCTTTGACAGATCCGCCGGCACGATGACCGGAACGGTATTCGCCGGCAGGCCGGAGAGCCTGCCGCGAAGCAGGCCAACAACCGGCGCGAGCTCGCCATAGAAATCGGCCGAACCCAATTCGGTCGCAATCTGGGAACGGTCATACTCGACCTGATCGTCGGCGCCGAACACGACGACGGCGTCGTTGCCGTAGAAGTTCTGCAGCCATTGCCCGACGCGCAGATCCACCCAGGCCAGGTCAAAGTTGTCGCGAATTCTTAGAGCAGCGCGCGGCGTCAAGGCGATGCTTTCCAAGTGATGCAACGCGCGTTCGGCATGGTCGTTGATCGCCTGCTGGATCAACAGCTGTTGGCTATTGGCGGCAACTTCATTGGCGCGTTGCGCGGAGCTGAGCACCGCCACGGCAATACATATGATCGCCATGGCGACGATGACGCCGATGAGGGCGAGTAAACCAAGCCGCGCTCGGTCCAAGCGCGATCGGTTTGTCTCCCCGGCGGCTTGCGTCGGCGCCGAAGGCAACACACTGCCACCTTTTGACACGTTGGCCAGGCACCAGGATTAGGCGCAAAAACTTGCAAATGATTTGCAATTTGCATCTAACCCGACGCCAACGCGAAGTGTCGCGGCTTTGGCCGCCATCGTTAACGATCGGTAAATCGCAACTTGTGACTTTGGCCGGCTTGAGGGATTGAGCTTCGGCTTCAGCGCCGGTTGGCGTAAGGCGGCCGCGGTATGCCGATATGAGCTGCGCGCAAGGCGGCGGACCATCGCTCGCGCAAATCGGTAAAATATGGCTCTCCGGGCTCGATCCGGTAGATCAGCTCCGGATCGCAGGTGTCGCGCCGCAACACCATAAGATCGATCGGCATGCCAACGGAGAGATTCGATCGCATGGTCGAGTCGATGGAGACGAGCCCGACTTTGAGCGCATCGTAGATATCCATTTCGTAATTGATGGCGCGGTCGAGCACGGGCTTGCCGTATTTATGCTCGCCGATCTGCAGATAGGGCGTATCGACGGTGCACTCGATGAAATTGCCGGCGGAGTAGATCATGAACAGACGCATGCGCTCGCCCATGATCTGCCCTCCGAAGAGGAAGGAGACATCGAAACTAACATCGGATGATTCGAGCGCCGACGCTTCCGTTTGGTGAATAGTACGCACCACATGACCGACGCGCCGCGCCGCCTGGAACAGGGTCGGCGCATTCATCAGCGTTTCACGCTCACCGCTCTCCGGATTGTCGTAGCCCTCGGTCAATGTGCTGACCACCGATTGGCTGATTGAAAGATTACCCGCCGAGGCGATGGCCATGACGCGCTTTTTTGGGTCCTTGAACACATGGAGTTTGCGGAAGGTCGAGATGTTGTCGACCCCGGCATTGGTCCGCGTATCGGCAAACATCACCAGCCCTTCCCGGACCAGAATTCCACCGCAATAGGTCATCGATTGCGCCACTCCCCAGTTGCGGCCTGTATAGCATTGTCCGCCGCGCAGTGCGCCAATGCCGAACGGTGGATTGCCAGCCCGCCACGTGCCCGTCGGCGTAGAAATAAAGGAACCTGAAAAGACACTACCCCGTTATAGGGACGGGAGCTGACGCCGGCCTCGATGACCATGCTCGAACCAATTCTCATTGTTGGCGTAGTCATTGCCGCTACCGCTTGGTACGTGCAGCACAAATGGCGGAAGCGTATGCGTGCGCTCGCCAGGGTGCGGGATACGCGCGAAGGTACGGTGCTCGAATTGCTCGGCCGCAGATATGCCCGGGGTGAGATCGATCGTGAGGAATATTTGCAGAAGAGAAGCGATATTCTCGGCTATCCGGGCATGCCGAGCCATCCCTGAAAACGGGTTTTAGCTCAGTAAGACCGCCTTTGAGGTGCGATGCGCATCATGCATCGCGGCGGTGTGCGCTTGAGCCGCGCTCGGCGCCGCGCTAGAGGAGGCACGGCACGGAGATCACGGCATGACCGACAGCATGGCGCTTGACGCGGCCAGAACCGACGGCGCGGTGGTGGTCACCGCCGCGGTGCTGGTGATCGGCGACGAGATTTTGTCGGGCCGCACCAAGGATAAAAACATCGGCTACATCGCCGAATTTTTAACCGGCATCGGTATCGATCTAAGAGAAGTCCGAATCGTTCCCGATGAGGAGCCGGAGATTATTGCCGCGGTGAACGCTTTGCGGACGCGGTACGCTTATCTCTTTACGACCGGTGGTATCGGCCCGACCCATGACGACATCACTGCCGAATGCGTCGCCAAGGCTTTCGGGGTCGCGCTCGAACATCATCCGCGCGCTGTCGAGATCATGCGAGAGCGCGTAGCGCAGACCGGCGGTGTGATGAACGAGGCGCGCATGCGCATGACGCGCGTGCCTGCCGGCGCCACGCTCGTATTGAACAAGATCTCCGCGGCTCCCGGATTTTGGCTCGGCAACGTCATCGTGATGGCCGGCATCCCGAGCGTCATGCAGGCGATGCTCGATTATGTAGCGCCGCAGCTCAAGACCGGGGCGAAGATGTTGTCCGAATCGATCCGCGCAGACTGCCGCGAAGGCGACATCGGGACCGAGCTCGGTATGATCGCGCAAAAACATGCCGATGTGGTGATCGGCTCGTATCCTTTCATGGACGAGAAGAATCTGGCCAACACCAATGTCGTTGTGCGTTCGCGCGACCCACAGAAGCTCGCGGCTGCCAAAGACGCGATCGAAACCATGTTGGTGCGCGTCAAGGCGGCGCTCGCCAAGTAACTTGCCCAAGTAATTTGCCGAAGTAACTCGCCCATGTAAAACGCCCACGAGCTTGTTACACCGTCGCGGGCCTGCGATTTCCTCAAACATTTGTCCAGTTTTATGGCTCATAATGGGCACATGAATCGGCGCCGCGTTATCTCTGTCGCTCTTGGCACCATTGTTGCGGTGCTCGGCTTGTTATCGGCGCCGCAATTTTGCGGCGCCGAGCCGGCGGCCAATCTTCATGGAACGGGCATCGTTTATCTGCACGGCAAAGGCAGCTGGCCGGGCGGATTGGACGGCGGCACCACCAATGCTTTGAAGGAGGAGGGGGCCTTGGTTGCGACCCCGGAAATGCCTTGGTCGTTTCATCGCCGCTATGACGCGACCTACGATCAGGCGCTGGCCGAGATCGATGCTGCCATCGCCGGTTTGAAAGCGGGCGGGGCCAGCCGCATTATCCTAATGGGCCATTCGCTCGGGGCCAATGCCGCGATCGGTTACGCGGCACGTCATCCCGAGCTCACCGGCGTCGTCGCGCTGGCTCCCGGCCATCTGCCCGAGATCGGAAATATGCGAAGCTTCGTTAGCGATGCGGTGGCGCGGGCCAAAATGCTGGTCGCCGAGGGCAAGGGCGATGTGCCACAGAGTTTTCCCGATATGGCGCAGGGTATTCCACTGACCACGACCGCGACTCCGATCGTTTATCTGAGCTGGTTTGATCCAAACGGACCGGCTGTCATTCCGAAAAACGCGGCGGTGATCGGTGCGGCGGCCTCGCCAGTGCCGCTGCTGTGGGTTGTCGGCAAACTCGACCCGATCGACCGCCGCGGTCCCCAATACGCCTTTGACGCGCTCGCCAAGAATCCGAAGAGCAAATATCTCGAAGTCTTTGCTGGGCATATAACGACGCCGGTGGTCGCCCGCGGGCAAGTGATCGATTGGATCAATGCGCTGTGAGTGAGCTCTTGGCGCCGACGATAAAGAGTCCGATGCAAGAGCCAGAACCCGACCGACCCATCGACCCAACAAAAATCTTCCCGGTATCGTGGGACCAGTTCCACCGCGATTCTCGGGCGCTGGCCTGGCGGCTCAGCGGCGCCGGGCCATTCGAGGCGATTGTCACCATCACCCGCGGCGGGCTTGTTCCGGCAGCGATCGTAGCCCGGGAACTCGGCATCCGTGTGATTGAGACGGTGTGCATCTCAAGCTATGACCACACCCGCCAGAGCGATCTGAAAATTCTCAAAGATGTGGCCGCCACCGTGATTGCCCGCGGCGGCGGGGAGGGCGCCGGCGTGCTCATCGTTGACGACCTGGTGGATACCGGCCAGACCGCCAGAGTGGTGCGCGGGATTTTGCCGCGCGCCCATTTCGCAACCGTCTATGCCAAGCCCATGGGCCGACCCATGGTCGATACATTCATCACCGAAGTGTCGCAGGACACCTGGATCTATTTTCCCTGGGACACTGGGCTTGCCTTCCAGCCGCCAATCCGCGACGGCGCCATGTAAAGCACGCGGAGGGCACCCGACAGGGCAAACGGTAGTGTACGTGGCGGCGATCGGCTATGATCCCGTTCAAGCCTAAGAGGAGTATGGTCATGGATGCCGTGACGCCGAAATCGAGGCATGACACCGCCGAAACGCATTCGCATGTGGTGCGCCCCGCGCAGATGGAATGGAAAAAAACGCGGTTTGCCGGCTGCGAGGTCAAGGGCCTTCTGCTCGACAAAGCGACCGGCCTGGTCACGGCGCTGATGAGGTTTGCGCCCGGCGCCACGCTGCCGGACCACGAGCATGTACGGATCGAGCAGACCTATGTGCTCGAGGGCAAGCTCGTGGACAAAGAGGGCCCGGCAGAAGGCTTGACCGTCGGTCCAGGCGAATTCGTCTGGCGCGAGGCTGGGAGCCGTCACGTTGCCTGGACGCCCGAAGGCGGACTGATGCTGGCGATGTTCCAGGTGCCCAACAAATTCTTTGAAAAAGACGGCCGCGTGACCGATATTTCGGGCGCCGACTGGGATGAGCTTTGGGGGGATGTGTTCAAGGAGTGAGTTGTAATCGGCAGAGGGGAGGGTGTTGCTGTGATTGACGCGGCACGAGAAGACGTATTTCGAAACTATGCTGGGCGATGCGATTTAACGGTGCATCGACCGCGGCGAATTCTGCTGCGTGCTCTGCTGGCGGTCGCACTGGCGCTGCCGGCAGCGAGTGCCGTCGCGCAGAGCCCGCTGTCGCCTAAAATCTCGCTTCAGGGCGAGCAGAAGCGCCCGCTCACGCCGGAAGAACAAGAACGGCAAAAGCGGCTTGACGCCGAGTACAAGGCGGCAACCAGTAAAATCCCCGATCAGAAGCGTGCCGATCCTTGGGCCGATGTACGGCCGGCGCCGTCTGCTTCAGCGGCGAAGAAGAAGCAGCAATAATTATTGCTCCGCTCACCGGTGAGCGGGCTTTGGCTGTCCGCTTCGCGGATGAGTTATAATCGTTCGCTTCGCGGACGTGGCGAAACGGTAGACGCAAGGGACTTAAAATCCCTTGGGGGAAACCCTGTGCGGGTTCGAGTCCCGCCGTCCGTACCAGGAAAATCAATAACTTGATACCATTAGGCTGAAAGACGGCCTTCACCGCGGTGGTTCGTGTAGGCACCGTGTAGGCAGAAATACCGCACCAGCGGCCACGGCTATGGCGGCGCGCGGCGTTCTACGAGCGAGGTTAGGGTATTGCCGGTCGCGGGACGGACGGCTGGCTTTTGCAGACCGCCGCTAGACTAGGCGTGTACTCATAAATCGGGGACGATGAGCAGCGGTTGGTCAATGTCCGCTTT
>JBASAH010000443.1:0-3325 GCA_049650505.1 Xanthobacteraceae bacterium | reverse complement strand
GCGGTTCGCCGGCGGAGATGCACAGCCGCAGCCGGTCGGAGCCGGCGCCGCGCCGCATGTCCTTATGCGCGAGCAGCGAAGCGTAGAGCGTCGGCACTGCGTAGAAGATCGTCGGCCGATGCCGTCGCATCGTTTCGAATACCGCTTCCGGGGTCGGCCGCTGCGGCAGCAAGACGGTTGTGGCCCCAACCGACAGCGGAAACGCCATGGCATTGCCCATGCCGTAGGAGAAAAACAGCTTGGCCGCCGAGAACACGACATCATCCTCGCGGATGCCGATAATGTGGCGGCCCATCAGCCGCGCCGCCGCGAGCGGCGTGGTGTGGACATGCTTGACGCCCTTCGGTTCGCCGGTCGAGCCGGACGTGTATAGCCAGAACGCCACTTCGTCGGACAGCGTCGGCGCGGTGAAAATGTCGGCGCGGCCACGCGCCACTAAATCGGAGAAATCGTGGACCTCGCGGTCTTTCTTACCCTGCGCGTCTTTGCCGTGCGCGTCTTTCCCGGGGCAGTCGGCAAATAAAGCGCGGTCGGCATCGCTGCCGCCGACAACAATGATGGTGCGCAGCCGCGGCAGACGGTTGAGAACGGGCGAAAGCGTCTTAAGCAGCGAGGCCGAAGCGACGATCGCCGTGGTGCGGCTGTCGCCAAGGATGTAGGCATACTGCTCGGCGGTCAGAAGCGTGTTGAGCGGCAGCACCACGATGCCGGCGCGCACGCCGCCCCAAAATGCAATCGGAAAATCGACCGTGTCGTAAAGGAGAAGCGCGAGCCGTTCCTCCGGCCGCAGCCCGATATCAAGGAGCGCGGAAGCAAACCGGCAGCTGCGCGCTTGCAGCTCGCCATAGGTCAAAGCGCTCTCGCCATCGATGAACGCGGTTTTGCCGGCAAGCCCGCGGGCAACCGGGGCGTCGACGAGATCCGTGACGGCGTTATACGGCCGCCGCTGCACCAGATCTTCCAGCATAGACGTTCCCCGTTCGACGCATGCCGCGAGCAGCCGTGCGTTTCCCCGAACTGCGCCGTATTTTTGCGGCCGGCCAAAGCCTAAAGCATGATCCCGAAAAGTGGAAACCGGTTTTCGGAAAAGATCATGCGCAAACAATAAGCTAAAGCGAAATGGCGATTCAACCTAAAACCATTTCGCTTTAAACGGCGGATATTGCGTGGCGCAACGCTGCGTGGCAGCTGCACTTAGCCGAAGGCTTCCTTGCCAGTCTTCCTTGCCAGCCGGCCGGTTTTGGAGGAAATTTGGAGCAAAGAACGACAACGGAGGATACGCCGATGGAAATCATTCCTCTGCGTCCTGGCTTCGGCGCGGAATTGCGCGGCGTGACGCTTGCCGACGTGGCTGCGCACGATGCCGTTTACCAAGCGGTGCGCGCGGCGTTCGAAGAATATTCGGTCCTGGTGTTCCGCGGCCAAGACGTCAGCGATGAGAGCCAGCTTGCCTTCTCACGCCGCTTCGGGCCGCCTGAAACCACCAAGGTCGGCTCGCTCGGCACCGGAACGCATTTCGTCATTCTCACGACGGTCGGTCCGGACGGCAAAGTCGTGCCGCCGGATCACCGCTATGCCATGCGCAACAAGGCCAATCAGCTTTGGCATACCGACAGTTCGTTCAAAAGCGTGCCGGCGCTCGCTTCCATTCTTTCCGGACGAACCATTCCGCAAAACGGCGGCGAAACCGAATTCGTCTCGACGCGGCTTGCTTTCGAGCGGCTCGATCCGGCAACACGCGACAGGTTCGAAAATTCCTTCGCCTGGCATCATTACGGGCATTCGCGCCGTAAGATTGCGGAGGGTCTAGCCACCACCGAAGAGCTTTCGGCGCTGCCGCCGCAATGCTGGCGCATGGTCTGGAAAAACCCGGTCAATGGCCGCGGCGCGCTTTATCTCGCTTCGCACGCGTATGCGGTCGAAGGCATGGACCCGATCGAGGGCGAGAAACTGATCGAGGAGCTCACGGCGGCGGCTACCGCGGCCGGCACGAGCTACGTCCATGCGTGGCGGACCGGCGATGTGGTGATGTGGGACAATCGCGCCACCATGCATCGCGGCCGGCCATGGCCGGCGCACGAGGCGCGCTACATGGTGCGGACCACGATCTCGGCGACTGCCGTGGACGGCGTCGAATCGATGCGCCCGCCGCCACGGCTCGCCGCGGAGTAGGGGGAGCTAAAGCGAAACGGCTTTAGGTTTGAATACCCATTTCGCTTATTGCTTAAGCATGATCTTTTCCGAAAACCGGATTCCACTTTTCGGGATCATGCTTTATTCAGCTGCGACCGCCGCGTGCGACTGCCGCGCCTGCCGCTCCATCTCACGGCGGATGCGCACGGGCTCCTGAGCGGCGTCGAGCGCAACATCGGCACTCGTTAGAATCTCGCCCGCGGCGACGTCGCGCTCAAGCTTGACGTGATGCGCCAGTCCGATCGGCAAAGCGCCGCGCTCGACGCTGCGCGCCGCCGGAATGAGCTTGGCATAAACAGTATAGCCACCTTCGCCGTCGAGCATTTCGCCAGCCTTTAGGCTCCGCTTGGCCACCGTCACGGCATCGCCGCGCCAAGCGCGGCAACTTCCGGTCGGCTCGCCGCGCAGCGCCGCATTGAGAACCGAAATCGACAATTCAAGCCCGATCAGGTGATAGGGCTTATACATGGCTGCATAGCGCCCGGTGGCGTCGGTCGGCAGCCCATATTGCTTGAAACAGGCTGCGGCGTAGTCGTTTGCCGCCTTGAGCACGACATAGACGCCCCAGCGCAGGTCGCGGGCGACAGCGCTACCGTCGCGCTCGAGCGAGGAGACTACCTCCACCATGCCGTCGCGCTCCAACACGCCGCCTGAAGCTTTCGGCCGCAACACGCTGGCAAGCGCGTCCGCGCCACATGGCGGGAACAGGAGGCCATCGTGCGGCACGTCGAGCTCGCAGGCATTGGCTACCGCCGCCATCTCGATTGCCGACTTGGTGCCGTCGAGAAACGAATTGAACATCTGCGAATTCATGCCGGCCTTTCGCGCCTCTTCGGCGGTAAGTCCGTAATGCTCCCACACGCCGTCCGGCGTGACCGCGTGATAGGCGGGCAGATATTTGGTGCCTTTGCCGGCGGCGGCGACGGCAAAGCCAGCCGAGCGCGCCCAATCGACCATTTCGGCAATCAAGGCCGGCTGATCGCCATAAGCGAGCGAGTAGATCACGCCGGCGGCGCGCGCCTTGGCGGCGAGCCACGGTCCGGCGAGCGCGTCGGCTTCGACATTGACCATGACGATGTGTTTTTTCGCATCGATCGCCTCGATCGCATGCGCGATGCCCGCTATCGGATTG
>JBASAH010000442.1:0-12365 GCA_049650505.1 Xanthobacteraceae bacterium | reverse complement strand
GTATCGACCTCGTCACCGACAAGCCGCATGTCGTCGCCGAGCATGTGTCGGCGGAAAAATTTGAGGAAGTGCTCAAGCCCGGCATGGTGATCATGGCCGAGCCCAATCCAATCACCGCGGACGGGCTGTTCGGGATTTTCCTCGGCCACACTTTCATTGTGACCGCGAGCGGCCACGAAGTGGTCGACAAGTTTCCGCTGAAGATCGCGGTGGCGGGGTAGCCGAGCTAGCGCGGCATCAAAAATCTAAAATCGCAGCCCTCGTCGGCGCCGAGAATATGCTCGGCGAAAAGCTTTCCGTAACCGCGTTCCGGAATCTTGGTCTGCGCCGGCGCCGCGCTGGCGCGCTTTTTTAACTCAACCTCATCGACCAGTAATTCAATGCGGCGGTTTTTCACCGACAGCCGGATGCGATCGCCGTTACGCACCAAGCCGAGCGGGCCGCCGGAGGCGGCATCGGGCGTGACATGCAGCACGATGGTGCCGAAGGCGGTGCCGCTCATCCGCGCATCGGAAATGCGGATCATGTCCTTCACCCCGCGCTGCGCCAGCTTTTTCGGAATCGGCAAATAGCCGGCCTCCGGCATGCACGCCGGCGAGTGCGGGCCGGCATTCTGTAGCACCAGAATGTCCGCCGGCTCGACCTCGAGCGCCGGATCGTCGATCCGCGCCGCCAGATCGCCGAGCGAGGAAAACACCACCGCGCGGCCTTCGTGCTCGAACAATTTGGCGTCGGCCGCCGAGCGTTTGAGGATGGCGCCCTTCGGCGCCAGATTGCCGAACAGCGCGACCAGCCCGCCCTCGCCTTCCAGCGGCTTGTCGAACGGCGCGACGATGGCACGGTCGACATAACCGACATCGTGCTCCAGCCGCTCGCCCAGCGTCTCGCCGGTCACCGTGAGACAGTCGAGATGCAGGAGCGGCTTTAATTCGCGCAACAGCGCGCCCATGCCGCCGGCCGCGCAAAAATCTTCCATGTAACCGTTGCCGACCGGTTTGAGATTGACGAGCACCGGGGTCGCGTCGGACAGTGCGTTGAGCCGCTCGAGCGAAACCTTGACGCCGGCGCGTCCGGCTATGGCGGTGAGATGGATCACCGCATTGGTCGAGCCGCCGAGCGCAAGCAGAACCCGCAGCGCATTCGCAACGGACTTCTCGTTGATCAAGCGCGACGGCGTCAGTTTCGAACCGATCAGCTTGACTGCGGCGACGCCGCTCGCCTCGGCCGCGCGCAACCGATCGGCATGCACCGCCGGGATTGCGGCGGTGCCCGGCAGACACATGCCGAGCGCCTCGATGAGACAGGCCATGGTCGAAGCGGTGCCCATGACTGCGCAAGTGCCGGCGGTGACCGCGAGCTGGCCCTCGATCGCGGAAATCTCATCGGCGTCGATATCGCCGGCGCGATAACGCGCCCAAAAGCGGCGGCAATCGGTGCAGGCGCCGAGCCGCTCGCCGCGATACCGTCCGGTCATCATCGGCCCGGCGACGAGCATGACCGCCGGCCGGTCCGCCGAGACCGCGCCCATGAGCTGCGCCGGCACCGTCTTGTCGCAGCCGCCCATCAGCACCACCGCATCCATCGGCTGCGCCCGGATCATCTCCTCGGTATCCATCGCCATCAGGTTGCGATATTTCAGACTGGTCGGCGTGAGGAAAACCTCGCCGAGCGAAATCGTCGGAAATTCCAGCGGCAGTGCGCCGGCGGCGAGCACGCCCCGCTTCACGGCGGCTAAGAGCTCGGGAAAGTGGCGGTGGCAATTGTTGAAGTCCGAGCCGGTATAGGCGATGCCGATCACCGGCTTCGCCAGCATGTCGCGCGAATAGCCCATCGATTGCGCAAACGAGCGCCGCAGATAGCTTGAAAAATCGCGATCGCCGTAATCGGTGAGGCCGTGCTCAAGGCCGGCAGTGCGGTCGGTCATAGGATCTATTTACTCATTGGCTCATCGGCATGCGGGCGAACGATACCTGGGTAATGCGGGACCCGCGCAAAATCATAGCTATTTTTCCGCGTTTTAATCTCGATCAATAACGCGGCGATCCGGCGCGTCTCAATGGCCTCGACAAATACCCTGGAACGCTTCTAGAAGTGTCCCGCGATAGTTCCAACCTGCATTGGAAGCCGGCGCAAACCGCAAGAAATCTGCCGATGGCCTATCCCGAAAACCACCCGGACATAGACTATCACGGCTATTTCGCCGAGGCGCTGGCCCGGCTGCGGACCGAACGGCGCTATCGGGTATTCGCCGATCTTGAGCGCATTGCCGGGCGGTTCCCGTACGCGCTGTGGCATTCGCCGGATGGGCCGAAAAACGTCGTCATCTGGTGCTCCAACGACTATCTCGGCATGGGTCAGCATCCGAAAGTGGTCGGCGCCATGGTCGAGACCGCGACCCGGATGGGCACCGGCGCCGGCGGCACGCGCAACATTGCCGGCAACAACCATCCGCTGGTCGAGCTCGAGCGCGAGCTCGCCGACCTGCACGGCAAAGAAGCCGCGCTGGTGTTCACGTCCGGTTATGTTTCGAACGAAACCGGCATTGCCACGCTGGCGCGCTTGATGCCGAACTGCTTGATCCTCTCGGATGCATGGAATCACAATTCCATGATCGAAGGCGTGCGCCAAGCGCATTGCGAGAAGCAGATTTTCCGCCACAACGATATGGCGCATCTGGAACAGCTTCTGGCCGTCACCGATCCGCTGCGGCCGAAGCTGATCGTGTTCGAAAGCCTCTATTCGATGGATGGCGATATCGCGCCGGTCGGGCAGATTTGCGATCTCGCCGCGCGCTATGGCGCGATGACCTATATCGACGAAGTCCATGCCGTGGGCATGTACGGTCCGCGCGGCGGCGGCATTGCCGAACGCGACGGCGTCGTGCATCGCGTCGACGTCGTCGAAGGCACGCTGGCCAAGGCGTTTGGCTGCCTCGGCGGCTATATTGCCGGTTCGAGCACCCTGATCGATGCAGTACGGTCCTATGCGCCCGGGTTTATCTTCACCACCGCCTTGCCGCCGTCGGTTTGCGCGGCGGCGAGCGCGGCAATCCGCCATCTGAAAAGCTCGACCTGGGAGCGCGAACGCCATCAGGATCGCACGGCGCGCACCAAGGCGGTGCTCACCGCCGCCGCTCTGCCGGTGATGACCAATCCCACCCATATCGTGCCGGTCTTCGTCGGCGATCCGGAGCGGTGCAAACAGGCGAGCGACCTCTTGCTTGCCGAGCACGGCATCTACATCCAGCCGATCAACTATCCGACGGTGCCGAAAGGCACCGAGCGGCTGCGCATCACGCCGAGCCCCTATCACGACGACGGTTTGATTGACGCGCTCGCCGAAGCCTTAGTCGATGTCTGGCAGCGGCTTGGTTTGCCGTTCAAGGAGCGCGCGCTGGCTGCGGAGTGAACTTCCTCCTCCTCCGTCTGCACGACACCACGATGTGGAGTAGCCTCGGAGGTTTGCTTTGGCGCAACCCGGCGCGCCGCAACGGCGACCGCCAAGGTCACAACCAAAAACCGCGCGAGATGATGCGCCCCGACATAGACCGGGTCGAGGTGCAGTGCGAGCGCCAGCACCATCATCGTGTCCTGCGCGCCGGGCGCAAACGCAATGACGACATTGGCGATCGGAAACGAAAGCAGCCGCGTCACGATCAAAATAAACACCGTGGCGACCGCCATCGAGACCGCGAAGGAGCCGAACGCGGCGCCAAGATGGGCGACCAGCATCCGCACGCTGGTATTGGCGAAGCGCGAGCCGACCAGTGCGCCGAGCGTGACGACCGACGCGCTGCCGATCCACCACGGCAGGGCGGCGTGAACAAGCCCGCTGCCGTGCAGGATGGCCGAACCGGCCAGTGCGCCAAACAACAGCCCGCCAGGAAACCGCAGGCGCATGAAAACAACGGCGAAGACCACGGCGACTGCGAGAAGCAGGATCATTTCGCCGAGCACCGAAAATCCGGCAGGTCCGCGTGGTACCGGCACCGCTGGTACGACCAGCCCGAACAGCGCAAGCGCGTTCGGCAGGCCGACAACCAGCAAGAGAACGCGCACTGTCTGCACGATGGCGACGGCGCGCAAATCGCCGCCGAGTTCGCTCGACAGCGCGATGACTTGAGCCATCGAACCGGGGGACGCCCCCATCAGCGCCGACAGCGAATCCCAGCGATGAACGACGCGCAGATAGGTCATCGTCGCGGCGATCATGCCGAGCGAAGCCAGCATCAACAGCACGATGCTTGCCGGCCAGGTCGCCACGCCGCGCAGCGTTTCCGGCGTCACGACCGTGCCAAGCAGCGTGCCGACGACGACGTAACAAACGCGCGCGAGCGGCAGCGGCAGCCGTATCGGGCGGCCGAGCAATGCCGCACTGGCCACAGCCAGAACCGAACCCGACACCAGTCCCGCCGGCAGCCCAAGAAAAGTGAACGTTAGGCCGCCGGCGAGCGCGAAGGCCAGCGTTTCGGCGGTCTCAAGCAGAATGCGGCGAAATGCGGGGTCCATGTGCACCGGCCAAGCCATGACCATGAATGCCGACTGGGCTTATGGCCGTCAACGCATGCGACATGCTGCGGCCTTTCTCGCCCGGATAGACACCCTCGCAGAACTGTGGTGACCTTAACAAAACAGCAAATAACGCGCGCAGACCCAAAGGTGGCGGTGACATCGGAGTAGGGTCATGTTGCAGGGTTGGGTGATCGTCGCGATCGCCCTCGCCTATATCGGCCTGTTGTTCATGGTGGCGAGCTACGGCGACCGCAGCCGCGTCACCCGCGCGAGCTCGGCCCGGCTGCTGATTTATCCACTCTCGCTGGCGATCTACTGCACCTCATGGACATTCTTCGGGTCCGTCGGGCTCGCCTCACGCACCGGTTTCGACTTTCTCACGATCTATATCGGCCCGATGCTGATGGTCGGTTTGGCCTTTCCGCTGCTCATCCGCATCGTCCGGCTCGCCAAGAGCCAGAACATCACCTCGATCGCGGATTTCATTGCGGCGCGTTACGGCAAGAGCCAGGCGGTGGCCGCGACAGTCGCGCTGATCGCGATCATTGGCATGATCCCCTACATCGCGCTCCAGCTCAAAGCGGTATCATCTTCCGTTGCCACGATCTTGGCGCAAGCCGCGCCAGGCGCCGCGGCGGCGCCGCTGTTTGGCGACCTCGCACTCTTTGTCGCACTGGCGATGGCGACTTTCGCCGTTCTGTTCGGCACGCGGCACATCGATGCGACCGAACATCAAGATGGCCTGATGTTGGCGATCGCCACCGAGTCGGTGGTGAAGCTCATCGCCTTCTTGAGCGTTGGAATTTTTGTGACTTTTGTTGTCTTCCCTGGCCCCTCGACCCTGTTGAGCCAGGCGCTCGACCATCCGCACACCGCGTCGGTCGTAACGCGTGCGCCGCAATTCGCCTCGTTCTGCGCGATGACTGTGCTGTCGCTGTTTGCGATCGTGCTGTTGCCGCGTCAATTCCATGTGACGGTGGTCGAGAACCACACGGAATCCGAAATCCGCCGCGCCGCCTGGCTGTTTCCGCTCTATCTGGTGCTGATCAATCTGTTCGTGCTGCCGATCGCGATGGCCGGGCTGCTGACTTTCCCGGCCGGACGTGTCGACAGCGATATGTTCGTCGTGGCGCTGCCGCTCGCTGCCCATTCCGAATTGATCACGCTCGTCGCCTTCATCGGCGGCTTGTCGGCGGCGACCGCAATGGTCATCGTCGAGACGGTGGCGCTCGCCATTATGGTGTCGAACCACATCGTGATGCCGCTTGCGCTCAAGCGCCGCGGAACCCTTGCCGCGGAAGCAACCGATGCCGGCGCGCAGCTCTTGACGACGCGGCGTATCGCTATTTTCGCCATTTTGTTTCTCGCCTACGCCTATTACCGGTCGGCTGGCGAGGCGCAGCTTGCCGCGATCGGCTTGTTGTCTTTTGCCGCAGTCGCGCAGTTGGCGCCGGCCTTCTTCGGTGGGCTGATCTGGCGGCGCGGCACTTCGCTCGGCGCCATTGCCGGCATGAGCGCGGGCGTCGTGGTCTGGGCCTATACCTTGCTGCTGCCGAGCATGTCCGCTGCCGGCATCGTGAGCGCGCAAATACTGGCCGAGGGCCCTTGGGGCACGAGTTTTTTACGGCCCGAAGCGCTGTTCGGCCTCGACTTACCGCCGCTCGTCCATGGCGTGCTGTTCAGCCTTGCCGCCAATATCGCCTGCTATATCGGCTGTTCATTGGCCCGGCGGCCGACCGCGATCGAGCGCGTCCAAGGCGATCTATTCGCGCCGCCGACGCTTGCGCCCATCCTTGGCCCGATGGCGCCGGGCTTTCGGCTGCGCCGAGCATCGGTCAGCGTGGAAGACTTGATCACGACGGTCTCGCGCTATCTCGGCGAGGAGCGCACGCGCGGCTCTTTCGCGAGCTTTGCTGCAACGCGCCGCATCAACCTTGATCCGGCCTCCGAAGCCGACTTTGAGCTCTTGCAATACGCCGAATATTTGCTCGCCTCGGCAATCGGAGCGGCGTCGTCACGGCTGGTGCTGTCGCTACTGTTGCGCAAGCGGACCGTTTCGACCAAGGCGGCGCTCAAACTACTCGACGATGCCAGCGCGGCAATCCACTACAATCGCGAGATCCTGCAGACCGCCCTCGATCATGTCCGCCAGGGAATAGCCGTTTTCGACAAGGAGCTGGCGCTGGTCTGCTGGAATCGGCAGTTTGGCGAAATCCTCGACCTGCCGCATGAATTGACCCGCGTCGGCATCGCGCTCTGCGACATCTTGCGCCATATCGCGCAGCAGAGCGGTCAAAATGCCAGCGTCGACCAATTCATCGCCGAGCGCGTCGCTAAATATACTGCCGACGCCGAGCCTTTCCTGGAGCGTGTGGCGGGAAGCAAACTTGTTATCGAGGTGCGCGCCAACCGCATGCCCGACGGCGGCTTGGTGACCACCTTCACCGATATCACGCCGAGCGTCCAAGCGGCCGAGGCGCTCGAGCGCGCCAATGCAACCTTGGAGCGACGGGTGCGCGAACGCACCGCAGAACTAACGCGGCTCAACGCCGCGCTCGAACGCGCCAAAGCGGCGGCCGACGAAGCCAATGTGTCGAAAACCAGGTTTGTGGCTGCTGCAAGCCACGACATTCTGCAGCCGCTCAACGCGGCTCGGCTCTATGTAACCAGCCTGATCGAACGGCAAAGCGCGGGCGAGCATGCCGCTGTTATTGAGAACATCGACGCTTCGCTTGAAGCGGTCGAAGAGATTTTTTCGGCGCTACTCGACATTTCCCGTCTCGACACTGGCGCCATGAAGCCGGAGCTCGTCGACTTTCGTATCGATGAATTGCTAAACCGGCTGGAAGTCGAGTTCGCGCCGCTCGCCCGCGAGAAGGGTCTTGAATTTATCGTCATGCCCTGCTCGCTACAGGTCCGCTCCGACCGACGGCTGTTGCGGCGGCTTTTGCAAAACCTCATTTCAAACGCGATCAAATATACGCCTGCCGGTCGCGTTCTGGTCGGCTGCCGGCGCCGCGGCGAACGGCTGCGCATCGAGGTCTATGACACCGGCATCGGCATTCCGCAGACCAAACAGCGCGCGGTGTTCAGGGAATTCCATCGCCTCGATCAAGGGGCACGCGTCGCCCGCGGCGTCGGCCTCGGGCTGTCGATTGTCGAACGTATTGCGCGCCTGCTGCATTGCGAGTTGGCGCTGACATCGAAGGTCGGCGGTGGCTCTCGCTTCTCGGTCGAAGTGCGGCGTGCCGCCGGCATTGCGTCACCATTCAAACCGCTGGCCGATGCGCGCGTCGAGCCCGGACGACTCGATGGAATGGTCGTGCTTTGCATCGACAATGAGCCCGCCATCCTCAACGGAATGGAAACGCTTCTTAACGGCTGGGGCTGCCGCGTGCTCAAGGGGATCGGCCTCGCTGAAGCAATGGCGGCGCTTGAGGCAAGCGGACTAGAGCCGGACGGAATGCTGGTCGACTACCATCTCGATAGCGGTGACGGGCTTGGCGCTATCAAGGAACTCCGCCGCCGGGGCGGTGCGGACGCACGCGATATCCCAGCCATTGTGATCACCGCCGACCGATCGCTGCACATTCGCGAACAGGCCCGCACCGAAGGCGCGCATGTTCTCAACAAGCCGATCAAGCCGGCGTCCTTGCGGGCTTTGATGTCGCTGTGGCGCGTGCAGCGCGTCGCGGCGGAGTGAACCTCATCATGCCGAAACGCTCGTCGAAAAAACCGTCGACTGAAATAAAAAATATCAAAGCGAGTAACGATGCCTATTATGAGGCACTATCGGCGCGCGATTTGCGCGCAATGGAGACCGTGTGGACTTGCGCGCCAGACAACATGCTAATCGCTCCACCGTCCGACCCCCATGTGTACGTGGGATGGGCGGCAATCAAACGAAACTGGGAATCGTACTGGCCTACATTTGACCAGTTCCGAGTGTCCATGCGCGTGAATAATATTCGTTCCATAATTGTGGCTGCTGCTTACTTCGCCTGATTTCTTTCGTCGGTCCGCGCGCGACCAAATTCTATCGATCGGTCAGCGGCGACTTCCCGGAACTTCAAACCGCAACCTGCGTTCCCACCTCGACCACGCGGCCGGTTGGAATTTGAAAGAAGTCCGTGGCGTCGCTCGCGCTGCGAGCAAGACCAATGAATAATCGGTCCTGCCATCGCGGCATGCTTGATTTTGCTGCCGGGCGCAGCGCGCGCCGGGACAGGAAAAACGATGTCGACATAATATCGAAGGTCCATCCCTTCTTCCGCGCAAGTGCAAGTGCTTTCGGTACGTTCGGTATTTCCACATAACCAAATTTCAAGGCGATCCGACTGAACGTTGGCGAAACCTGAGTAATTGTAACTCGATCCGCCTCGGCCACGCGGGGCGTATCGGTCGTAATGATTGTGAGGATCACATTGTGTTCGTGCAAAACTTTGTTGTGTTTGAGATTGTGCATCAACGCCGTTGGCGCGTAACTAGGATCACTTGTGAGAAACACTGCCGTTCCAGGAACGATATGTGGCGGTTTTCGTTCGAGGCTGCGCACTAAGGTCTCAAGGCTGACTTCCGATCCGCGGGTTTTGCCGGCAACTATGTCGGTGCCGCGACGCCAAGTTATGATGAGAAGCACCATGGCGATGCCGAACAACAATGGCAGCCAAGCACCCTCGAATATCTTCAGAAGATTGGCCGAGAAGTATGTTGCGTCGACGATTACAAGCGGGCCAATGAGAAGCCCGGCCTGCCACCAGCGCCAGTGCCACAATTTCCAGATGACAACAAATCCTAAGACGCCGTCCACAACCATCGTGGTCGCAACCGCAATGCCATAGGCCGATGCAAGGGCGCTTGAGGTGCGGAACAAGCCAACTAATAAAAACACGCCAACGAGCAGCGCAGTATTGACCCTGGGAATATAGATTTGGCCGGAATAGGCATCGGAGGTGTGTGTGATCGCAAGGCGCGGCAGAAATCCGAGTTGAATTGCTTGGCGCACAAGCGAGTAGGCACCGGTGATAACGGCCTGACTCGCGATCACGGTGGCGGCGGTCGCCAGGACAACCATCGGCAGGAGCAGGGCGTCGGGCACTAAGCGGTAGAACGGGTTTTCAATCGCAGCCGGATCGGAAAGGAGCCGCGCCCCTTGGCCGAAATAGTTTATCAGGAGGGACGGTAATACGAGAAAAAACCACGCTGTTTGGATCGGCCGGCGGCCGAAGTGACCGAGGTCGGCATAAAGCGCCTCGCCGCCGGTCACGGCGAGAAACACAAGCCCTAACGTGATAAGCCCGATATGGCCATGCGCCAATATAAATTGAAATGCGTAATGTGGGCTGACTGCCAGCAACACGTTCGGGTTATCGCGAATGTGAATCGCGCCGGCGGCGGCAATGGCGACAAACCATACAATCATTATTGGGCCGAAGAACGCCGCAACACTGGCGGTGCCGCGCCGTTGAACTGCGAAAAGCATTAAAAGAATCGCGAGGGTGATCACAATCACGTGGTGTTCTGCGCCTGTGGTCACGAGCTTTAAGCCTTCCACGGCTGACAACACCGAAATCGCCGGAGTAATGACCGAGTCGCCAAGAAACATCGAGGCGCCAATTGTGCCTAAAAGGAGCACGAAGGTCGTTCGTCGGCCGAGCGCACGTCTCGCCAGTGCCGTAAGCGACAGCGTGCCACCCTCGCCGTTATTGTCGGCGCGCAGCAAGATAAGAACGTATTTGAGCGTGACGACGATAATGAGCGACCACACGATCAGTGACAGCACGCCGAGTACGGTTGATTGCGAAAGCGGCCCGCTGTCCTGCGCCGCTAGAACCGCTTCGCGGAACGCGTAAAGCGGACTCGTGCCGATATCGCCGTAGACCACCCCGACGCTGCCGAGAGTCAAAGCGAATAGATTGTGCGGGGACGCGGCACTAACGGTGGTCGAGGCCGATTGCGGATCGCTCACTAATTTTTCCATGGAGCTTAAGTCTAGTCCGCGGCCAGTGTGTTTATAACACTAATCGGATGGTCTAGCGCGTAGCGGCCTCTATTCCCGCGCAACCGCCTTAACGCTGACTTCGCCGAGAAGTTCATTGCTGCGGCCATTGTCCCGATTCGATCTTGCTCGCAGCGATAACGGCTTGGGTTCGGCTTTCAACGCCAAGCTTTTGCAGAATTGCCGATACATGCGCCTTTACGGTGGCCTCTGAGACGCCAAGCTCATAGGCGATTTGTTTGTTTAGGAGGCCTGCGGAAAGCATCATCAACACCCGGACCTGTTGCGGCGTCAGCGTCGCCAGCCGCCTGACCACGGCTTGGTTGTCGGCATCCACGTCGCCCCCGAGCTCGACATCGGGCGGCGTCCACACTTCTCCGGCCAAGACGCGCCCGATAGCGCTCCGCAGCGCGTCGACACCGAGCGTCTTTGGCAGGAAGCCGGCCGCGCCGAATGCCATGCAGCGTCGGATTACGGCTGGGTCGTCATTGGCCGACACGATAGCGACCGGCAAGCTCGGATATTGGGCGCGCAAATACATGAGCCCGGAAAAGCCGCGCACGCCCGGCATCTGCAGGTCGAGCAGGATCAAATCCACCTCGCTGCCGTGTTCGAGCCGCTCCACAACCTCCTCAAAGGCGCCCGCCTCGGCGACCTCGGTGCGCTCGAACAGACCGTTGACCGCTTCGCGCAGCGCGCCGCGAAACAGCGGATGATCGTCGGCGATCAAGAGATGATAAAGTTGCGCGTCGCTCAATGGCACGCCCTCAGCGCTTGGCGCACGATCCGGAAAATTGCAGAACCACTTCGCGCCGATGGGGCGTCGTGCGGTGCTCGGCGAGATAGATCCCCTGCCATGTGCCCAACGCCAATTCGCCGGCACTGACCGGCACCTGCAATGACACGCCATTGAGCATGGATTTGACATGGGCCGGCATGTCGTCCGGCCCTTCGACTTCGTGCACCCAGCCGGCATCGGCCGGAGCGACCCGGCGAAGCGCCATGACGAGATCCGTGCGTACGTCGGGATCGGCATTCTCCTGGATCGTCAGCGACGCCGAAGTATGTTTCAGATAAATGAGCACGGCGCCGTCGCGCGCGCCGATCTGCCCGAGGAAGCGCGCGACATCGGTCGTAATCTCGAAGAAACCTTCGCCGGAAGTTTCCACCGACAAGCGTGCGGTGGCCATCGTGTCCACTGACGCGGTGTGTATGGCGGAGAGCGTACTCAAGGCGCTTTAACTCTTGTTGTAGATTTGTTTTTCCGCGCGCGCGACGGCGTCGATGAAGCGCTGCCAGACTTTGCCAACGAAGCCGATCGCGCGATCGATATCGGCATCGCTCGGCAGACGCAGGGAGGGCCCGTTTTGCGCGGCAGGAGCCTCTGGCGCGGCACCCGGCGGCAGTGAAAGCCCATGCGCAAGAATAGTTTTCTTCAGCGCTGCGTTCTCGTTCTGCAGTCGCGCGATCTCGCTTTCAAAAAGTACGCGATCCTCAGGCGCCGTTTGGCAAGTCCAGCCCACGGGCTGCTCACTACACAACGCAACTGCACCGGATTGAGTATCGAGGCGCAAAAAGCCATTGGCCTGTTTGCTGAAGACATATCGCCCACCTTCGGTGCCCGGCGTTGCTTCGTCCGCCCGTGCCGGCCCACCTAGGATTGCCGCCGCAACGACAAGCACCATGCCGATTCGCATCATGACAAATTCCTCTCGCAAAAGCGCGCGGACGATCCAATGTTAGGGTCGCGACGCCATCCTGGTGTCCCGATTCCGAAGTTCGCACGCTCTGTCGGCACGCTCGCACGCGAACTTCGGAATCAAAGGGACCCTAGCAAATATATAATTCTAGTGCGG
>JBASAH010000441.1:0-3381 GCA_049650505.1 Xanthobacteraceae bacterium | reverse complement strand
GCCTTCCGCGCCGCCGCCCAAGCGGCCATGGAAGCGATCGATCCGATGGAGGACATCATCAACAGCGCCGAGTTTCGGCGCGATCTCGTTCTCGCGGTGGCGCGCCGGGCGCTCGAACGCGCGGCGGCATAAACGCACATGAATGAGGCTGCGTCGAAAGCGCCGTGGATCGGGCAATCGGTCGCGCGGCTTGAAGATCCACCGCTTGTCACCGGGCGCGGCCAATTCGCCGGCGACATCAATTTCCCGAATCAGCTCACCATGCGCATCGTGCGCTCCGCGCATGCGCACGGCCGCATCAAGGCGATCGACCCCGCGGCGGCACGGGCGCTGCCGGGCGTATTCGCGGTGTGGACCGCCGACGACATTCCAGAAGTGCCGCCGATCGATTTTCGCGAGGGCAGCATTCCGGCGCTCGATCCCTATCGCCAGCCGGTGCTGGCAAAGGAGCGGGTGCGCTATGTCGGCGATCCGGTCGCCGCGGTCTTTGCCGTGGACGCCTACACCGCCGAAGATGCCGCCGATCTCGTCACGGTCGAGATCGACGAACTACCGCCATTGCTTGACGCGCAGGCAGCGGCGGCGGAATTTTCGCCGGGCCATTCCAGCGAAGCCGCCGTGATCCGGCAAGGCTATGGCGATGTCGATGCAGTGTTTCGCGAAGCGGCGCACATCGTCGAACTGGAATTGACGATCGGCCGGCATTCCGGCGTGCCGCTGGAAACGCGCGGCGCGATCGGCCGCTATGATGCCGCGCGTGGCATTCTCGAACTACACGGCGCCGCCAAGGTTCCGCACCGCAATCAGGAACTGTTGGCGCGCATGCTCGGCCTGGCGCCGAGCACAATTCACGTTCATGAATCGCATGTCGGTGGCGGTTTCGGGGTGCGCGGCGAACTTTACCCGGAAGACGTCCTGGTCTGCGTCGCCGCCAAGCGATTCCATCGCCCGGTGAAATGGCTCGAAGATCGCCGCGAACACCTGATCGCCGCCAATCATTCGCGCCAGCAGGTGCACAAGATCCGCGCCGCGCTCGACGCCGATGGCATCATTCTCGCCATCGACGATCGCTATTTCCACGATCAAGGCGCCTATGTGCGCACGCACGCGGCGCGAGTCATCCACATGACGGCCGGGATCTTGCCCGGGCCGTACCGGGTGCCGGCCTATCGCGCGATCGGCCATTTTCGCCTGACCAATAAGACGCCGGCCGCGACCTACCGCGCACCCGGACGCTACGAGACGACCTTCGCGCGCGAACGGCTGGTCGATGCGATTGCGCATAAGCTCAAGATCGATCGCATCGCCTTGCGCCGGCGCAATGCGATCGGACCGCAGGAAATGCCCTATCCGCGGCCGCTCGAGGCGCTCGGCGAAGAAATTCAATACGACAGCGGCGACTATGTCGGACTGCTCGATAAGCTTCTCGCCAAGGCTGGATGGGCCCAACTCAACGCGGCGGTCAACAAGCGCAAAACGCAAGGCGAACTTGTCGGCATCGGGCTTGCGATGTTTGTCGAGAAGAGCGGGCTCGGCCCGACCGACGGCGTGCGAATTTCCATCGATACGTCCGGGATGGTCGATGTCGTCACCGGCGGTGCTTCGCTCGGCCAAGGGTTTGAGACGGTGATGGCGCAGGTTGCCGCCGACGCCCTCGGTGTCGATTACCGGCGCTGCCGCGTCATTCACGGTCAGACCGACCGCATCCCGTTCGGCATCGGCGCGCATGCCTCGCGCGCCACGGTGATGACGGCGTCGGCGACGCATATCGCGGCGTTAAATGTGCGGCGCAAGGCGCTGGAGATCGCGGCCGAACTGCTGCAAGCCGCGCCCGAGGCGCTCGACATTATTGATGGCGAAGTACTGCGCAAAGACGCCAAGCCCGGCCCCTCAATCAGTCTTGCCGCGATCGCGCAGAATCTTGCGCCGACGGCGAAGGCGCGCGGCAACCGCGAGCCCGGCCTCGCCGCCGAGGGCTGGTTCAAGACCGAGCATCAGGTCTATCCGTATGGCAGCCACATCGCGGTGGTGCGGGTCGATGCCGAGACCGGACGCGTCGCGATCGAGCGCTATTGGATTGCTTACGACATCGGCCGCGCCATCAATCCGGCGCTGGTGCGCGGACAGATTGTCGGCGGCTACGCGCAGGGCGTCGGCGGCGCGCTATTTGAGGAATTCACCTATAGCGAGCGCGGCGATCCGCTGGCGGTGACCTTCGCCGATTATCTGCTCCCGGCGCTCCACGAAATCCCCACGCCAGACGTGCTGCTGCAGCAAGACTATACTTCGCCACTCAACCCGCTCGGCATCAAAGGCGCCGGCGAAAGCGGCATCACCGCGGTCGGCGCGACGATCGCCTCCGCCATCGACGATGCCATCGGTATTCCGGGCGCGGTGCGCGAATTGCCGGTGACGCCGCAGCGGCTCAAGCGCTTATTGGCGGGACGATAGACATCATCCACTCCGCTTAATCGAGTCGCACGCCGATCGCCTTAACGAGGGGCGTCCAGCGCGCCAGCTCCGAATTCATGAACGTGTCGAATTGCGCCGTCGTCCAGTCCGGCACCGGAACAACCGCGGCATCGACCAACGATTGGCGATAGGCCGCGTCCGCCATGGCGCGATGATTGGCGTCATCGATCTGGGCGATAATCGACTTCGGCGTTCCGGCCGGCGCGAACAGCCCGAGCACCTGCTGCGAGACCAGCCCCGGCACGCCGGCTTCGACTGCGGTCGAGATGTCAGGCGCAATAGCAATTCGCGTCGGGTTGGTGACCGCTATGAGCCGCAGCTTGCCGGTGCGGTGAAATTCCAGCACCTGATTGGTCATGGCCGGGATGATAATCGGAATCTGGCCGCCGATGGCGTCGGCGATCGCCGGGCCGGCGCCGCGGTACGGCACATGCGGCAGGTCGGTGATGCCGGTCAACGATTTCAAGAGTTCGCCACTGAGATGGTTCAACGTGCCGGTGCCGGCCGAGCCAAAGGCCATCTTGCCGGGATTGGCTTTCACATAAGCGACCAGCTCGCCGAGCGTGTGCACGGGCACGGCGGGATTGACCACGATGGCAAAACAGGTGATCGCCACCATCGAGACCGGCGTCAATTCTTTCATCGGGTCGAGCAGCGGGTGCTCGCGCAACATCATTTCGGTGAGGTGGATCGTCGAACCGCCGAGAAAGATCGTGTAGCCATCGGCCGGCGCGTGCGCGACGAGCTGCGCCGCCAGCGATCCGCCAGCACCCGGCTGATTGTCGACGAAGACCGTACCAAGACTCGTCTTGACCTTGTCGGCCCACGGCCGGCCGATGA
Source organism: Xanthobacteraceae bacterium (assembly GCA_049650505.1). GTDB lineage: Bacteria > Pseudomonadota > Alphaproteobacteria > Rhizobiales > Xanthobacteraceae > BOG-931. The sequence goes on along the minus strand of JBASAH010000441.1, from coordinate 69 downwards.
TGTCGAACACCCCGCCGGGCGGAAACGGCAGAACGAGCCGGATCGGCCGCTCCGGATAAAGCGCCGCCC
>JBASAH010000440.1:0-3731 GCA_049650505.1 Xanthobacteraceae bacterium | reverse complement strand
GAATCCGATCTGGGGGCCGGGAAGTGCAAAGTGCGGATAGGCGTGCGCCCACGGCCCGATGAGACCCTTGCGGGGTACCTCCAGTCGCTCGAGCAGGCGCGGGATTGCATTCTTATAACCATCGGTCCAACCACCGACGGCATAGACCGGGCATTGGATTGCTGCATAGTCCTCGCATACTGATCCATGCTTCCAGTAGGCATCGCGTCGTTGGTGTTGCAGCCAATTTTCCTGGAACAGCGGTATGTTCTGAAGGCGCTCCAACCACATCGCTCGCCAGTTATCGCCGACCAGCGCCGGATCGGGCGGGAGGCACATCAAGCTGAAAAAGAACAAGGCCCATTCAAGTCCTGCTTTGGTAAGAAACGTGCCGCCCATGTAATGCGCGTCGTCGGCGTACCGATCGTCGGTCGAACAAATGGTTACGATTGCTTTGAGTGCCGGGGGACGGCGCGCCGCAATTTGAAGTCCATTGAACCCGCCCCAGGAAATTCCCATCATCCCAACCGAGCCATTGCACCAGGGCTGAGCTGCCAGCCAAGCGATCACCTCCACGCCATCGTCTTGTTCCTGCTTTGCGTACTCGTCGAACAGTAAACCCGTCGATTCGCCGCTACCTCGAAGGTCAACGCGAATGCCGGCGTAGCCGTGACCGGCTAGATACGGATGGGTCAGCGCGTCGCGCTCGTAGGTGCCGTCGCGCTTCCGATATGGGAGATACTCCAGGATCGCAGGAACCGGGTTCTGTTCGGCATCGTCCGGCAACCAGATGCGTGCCGCCAGCGTCGTGCCGTCTTTCAACGGTATCAAGGTGTGCTCGATAACATGCACCGCTCTTGGAAAGGTCGTGACAATCACAGGGCACTCCAGCCGGATACGATAACCATACCTGCGACGTCACGCTTGACGTCCTGGCGGAAGGGTAAAAACCGTCAACCGCTGCTATCCGTAAACGACGGCTCCCACAATCACGGCACCGTCCAGCGCAATCCAACCCAAACACGGCAAATAGATATTCCTGTCATGCCGCCGGATTCCAAACCATAACCAGAGAAGAGCAGAAACAAGATACGCACTCCACGATAGGATCGAAACCCCCGACGCTTGATGGCCGACCCATATGGCCCACACCTGGGGAATGGTCATGACCATCGTGAATATGGACATCCCGCCCAACAAGCCGCGGAGCTTCGGATCCATGGACGATGCAGCCGCCACAGCGTTCGCCGGATCGTGAATCATTTGCCGTTCTCCACATTTGTGTTGTGTGTCGCAGCAAGATAGACCGATCATGGCTGACTTGGGCTAAAACCGGTCTTCGCGCCATGTCCGCATGACTTCCGCTTTCCCCTCAATAGCGACCAAACAGCGGACATCGAGTGCGTTCAGTTCGGGGCCAGTTTTCCAGCGCGTGACTTCATTCAAAAAGCACATGATGCGCTTGGGTTAGTGCGCATTACCCGCTAAGCTAGAGCAATCGTCGTCGCCCGGGCGTGTGGCCATGCCTACACGTCGTCATTTGATCGCACTAGGTGCTGCATCGGCAGTCGCGCCGAGCCTGATTCGTTTGGCCCGGGCAAATCCTTGGCCGGTTCGAACCGTTCACATGGTTGTGCCGCTCACGGCGGGCGGGCCGACGGACATCAACGCGCGGATCGTCGCTGAACAGCTCTCCAAGATCTGGGGTCAGCAAGTCGTCATCGACAACAAAGCCGGTGCCGGCACTAACATCGGCAATGCATTCGTCGCACACTCCGATCCTGATGGTTACACGTTATTGTTTGGCACCTCATCCCTTGCGTCGAATGGCGCTCTATACCGCTCGCTCGACTACAGTCCGATAACGGACCTGAGCCCGATCGCGCTGGTCGCGAAGTTCCCGTTTTTCATGTTCGTGCCGAATTCCTCTCCGGCCAAGACGGTCAAAGAGTTTATCGACTATGTGAAGGCTCATCCTGGAAACCTCATCATGGCTTCTCCTGGCACCGGGAGCGGGCCACATCTAGCCGAACTATTGTTCCTGCAAATGGCAGGAATTCAAATGGCACACGCGCCTTATCGAGGCGCTGCGCCAGCATTTACCGACCTTATCCCAGGCCGTGTTCACGGCTATTTCGGCAGTGGCGAATTGCTTACATTTTCGCGGTCGGGCCAGGTCCGTGTACTTGCCTCGACCGGCGCCAAGCGATCCCCAGCAGAACCGGAGGTGCCGACCATCGCCGAGTCCGGCGTCCCTGGCTATGTGGTTGACTCGTGGCAAGGCATTTTTGCGCCGGCTAAGACGCCACCCGAGATCGTGCAAACGATAAGTCGCGACCTTGCCAAAACTCTCACCGAGCCGGCTCTCGTCGAGAAGCTTGCACGTAACGCATACACAGCTGAAAGTTCCTCCCCGGACGAACTCACGAAGTTTCTAAAAGCAGATACCGAGAAGTGGGAAGCTGTCATCAAGACAACGGGGATCAAAATCGATTAGGTCTCGATCTACTGCCGAGCGAACTCGCAGGCCATCGTCGTGTCGGCTGGCGATCAGCACTGCGGAATGACCAGACCGAACAGCACGCAACGAAGTCGACTAGGCCGCCCGGCGTCACACTACCGCTTGCACGGCTAGACCGCCTGACCAGGTAATCGAATGAGGTGGCACGATTTTTGCTCGATAGAAAACCAGAGTGATTCAAACTAAAACGATTGCGTCTCTAAGTCGCGACGTCACGTTTGCGCGAGCGCGACGGCGGAGCTTCTGATCCGTTGAGCAGCCATCCAAATTTTTCGCGCGCCTTGCGCGCGGTCTCTGGGCTCGGCGTATTGGGCGGCGGGAACTGGTCGCGCCAGTGATAGGGTCGGCAGGCATTGATCACGGCGACCGAGTGCGTGAGATTGCCAGCGGCGCGTTGCGCCGGCGGAATGCGCGGATCGGCGGGCGAGTCCCACGAACCTTCGATGAATTGGATCGATTCTTTCGGATCGGTGCGCATCAGCATCGCCCAGATCAGGTTTTCCAGATTGGTCACGTCGACATCCTCGTCGGTGACGACAATATATTTCGAAGCATAAGCCGAAGCGCCGCATTGCGCCGCGACCATGCCGGCTTGCGTGGCGTGGCCGGGATAGCATTGCTTGATGGCAATGCCGTGGAACATGCGCGCGCCGCCGACTTCGTGACACCAGACCTGGCGCACTTCCGGCACGCCGGCATTGGTCATGTTTTGCTTGATGGTCGCCGAGCGCATCACGGCACGGTAGCGCGCCATCTCGTCCGGTCCCGCGCCCATCGGCGGCACGCCGAGCAGGATCGGATCGTTGCGGTGATAGATCGCCTTAATGTCGATCACGGTACACGGCTTGGCGCCGCCGGCATAATGGCCACTCCATTCGCCGAACGGGCCCTCGACGACCTTGCGGTCGGGATGGACATAGCCTTCGATCACGATCTCGGCGCGCGCCGGAATCGGCAGGCCGGTGACCTTGCCGCGCACCATCCTTTCCGGCCGGCCGCGCAGGCCGCCGATGACATCGAACTCGAAGGTGCCGTAGGGCACTTCGAGGCCGCCGTAGAAAAACGCCAGCGGATCGCCACCGACCACCATGGCGACTGGCATCGGCTCGCCGCGCTTGAAATATTTTTCGCGGTGTATCCCACCGTGATGGCCCGGCGCGATCAGAATGCCGACCGTGGTCTTGTCGAAGACCTGCGCGCGATAGGCGCCAGCATTGAGCCAGTTCTCCTC
>JBASAH010000439.1:0-2232 GCA_049650505.1 Xanthobacteraceae bacterium | reverse complement strand
CCCTGCGCCGGATGCGCCGCCATGAAGCCCTGGATACGGTCGAGTGTGTCGGTGGTGATGCGCCCGCCGTTGCGCAGCCGCGCCGTCAGTTTGCCGTCATTGACCGCGCGCCGGCCGAAAGTCGATTCGGCCAGTCCGGTGCGGCGGCAGTAATCGGAAATCTCCTGCAGTAACTGCTGCGCGTTCATGGTTACGTGTTCATGATTACGTATTCATGGCTGCGCGATGTAGCCGGCCGAAGTGCCGGCCTCTTGGTGTTTCCTCGGCTGCGCGCCTTTGACTGATTTTGTGTTCGGCGCGACCGGCCTATCGAAGCAAAGCCGGTGGGCAAACGTCAACCACAATTATGCCCATTCGCATAGTGGGCAGATTCATGGGCAACAGCCTACAGTGCCGCCAAGATCGCTTTAGCCACCGCGGCAGTGCCGTCGCGGCCGCCGAATTCGCAAGGTTTTAAGCCACCGGCAAAGGCCCGATCGACCGCCGCTTCGATGCGTTCTGCCGCGGTGTTGGCTGCTGCATGGCCATGCTTGTCGCCGAGCCAGTCGAGCATCAGCGCCACCGAAAGGATCATCGCCGTGGGATTGGCGAGGCCCTTGCCCATGATGTCCGGAGCGGTGCCATGGCAGGGCTGAAACACCGCGTGCGTGTCGCCGATATCGGCCGACGGCGCCATGCCCATGCCGCCAATGAGGCCGGCGGTGAGATCGGAGAGGATGTCACCGAACATGTTCTCCATCACCATGACGTCGAAATCCCACGGCCGCCGCACCAGCATCGCCGCGCAGGCATCGACGTAGAAACGCTCGGCGGTGACGCCGGGATGGCGGCCTCCGCATTCGTCGAAGATCTGGCGGAAGAAGGCGTAAGCCTTGAACGCGTTCGCCTTGTCGATGCAGGCAAGCTTGCCGGGCCGCCCGCGCGCCTTGCGGCGTTCGGCAAGGCGAAACGAGAATTCAAACAGACGCTGTGAAGTCTTGCGGGTGATCAGCAGCGTTTCGCGCGCCTCGTCGCGGGTGACGACACCTTTGCCCATCGAGGCGAACAGCCCTTCGGTCGATTCGCGGATCAGCACGAGATCGATGCCGCGTTCGGCGCCGCCGACGATCGGGCAGGGCACGCCAGGCACCAGCCGCGCCGGGCGTACGCCGGCATAGAGGTCGAAGATGAAGCGCAATTCGACCTGCGGCATGATCTCGGTGCCGTCGGGATAGCGCACCTGCGGCAAGCCGCAGGCGCCGAGCAGGATGGCGTCGGCCTCGCGGCAGAGCTTGACGGTGCTCTCGGGCATCGACTTGCCGTGCTCGCGATAATAGCCGGCGCCGGCCGGCGCCTCGGTGAAGCGAAATAGCAAGTCCGGCGTGGCCGCTTCAATGCGATGCAGCACTTCAAGCGCCGGCGCCATCACCTCCGGCCCGATGCCGTCGCCGGGGAGGACGGCGATATGGAAGTCCGATTTGGCGGGCATCGGGTGTCCTTTTTGGTTCGCTCCCGTTGCAGGAGAGGCTGACGCATCGTGCGCTTGTGAAAGAGCGCGCGGGGTAAGCGTTATTTCCCTTGGGCGCGCGCCGCGCGCAAGCCCTTAGGCGCTTACCTGTACTAGCGACGCTTGCACGGCGCTAATCCACCGGCGCTGGCCAGCTGGTCTTCAGCATGGACCACCGGATCAAGTCCGGTGGTGACGAGTAAGCGACAGTGGCTTGGCATAGCTCGGATGCTCAGACGCATCGCGAGAACGGAGTTGCTTTACCTCCGCCCCCGCGAAGCGGGGGAGGGGGACCATGCGGAGCATGGTGGAGGGGGCACGGGGGTCAACGCCTTCGCTTGCGTGCCGGAACAATCGTCCACGCCGGCGCCCCTTCCACCACGCTGCTGCGCAGCGCGGTCCCCCTTCCCCGCTATCGCGGGGCAGGATGTAAGCATGCCGCGAAAACGGATTTCCTAGACCGATGGCGAAGAGGTGTGGAATCCTCGCAAACACTGCTGTTTCTGGTTACGGTTCGAAAATCCGCCCACAAGACCAACAAGAGAAGTGCCAAGGACGCCCATGCCGCGCTTTGCCGCCAATCTGGGCCACCTGTTCACCGAGCGCCCGTTGATCGAGCGCTTCGGTGCGGCCGCCGCTGCGGGATTCAGCGCGGTCGAATTGCAGTTTCCCTACGATGTCCCGCCCGCCGCGGTGAAAGCCGAGCTGGCGCGGCATGGCCTCACCCAGCTCGGCATCAACACGCC
>JBASAH010000438.1:0-6427 GCA_049650505.1 Xanthobacteraceae bacterium | reverse complement strand
CAAATCGGCTCCTTTCGAGCGGACGGCCGAATTTGATCGCCATAACAGGGCTCCAGGAGACGTAAAGGGTCCTTGGCCTTTGTTTTATCGCGTCCACGCCCAATCTGCCACTGTGGGGCGGGTTAGCCCAACGAGCCCGGCCCGAATGGCCGCCCGATGACAAGCTCCGCGTAACCCGCCGCGTTGTGGCAAATCCAATTGCGGAAAACGCTTCCCTATTCCGCCCTACGCGCTGCGCCCCCGGGGGGGGAAGGATGCGCAAGCTGCGTTTGACCCTTTCCGCAAGCGGCTCTATCGATGCGCGAAAGCCGACCGCTCGCCATCAATCCGCCCTCCGATCCGCTCAAGCAAGGATCATGACCGACCAACCGCAGCGCCGGCCAACCAGGCCCAGCGACCTCCTTGAGCCGGTGCGGTTATCCAAGGTAGTTCAAGGGAGTTGGACGGATTATCTCGTTCTGTTTCTCCGCCTGATGGCCGGCATCGCGCTGATCAAGGGTCTCTATCACTGGGTCCAGGTCTGCGGCATCGGCGCCGCCCCCGGCCAAGGCTTCGAGGCGCATACGGTTGCCTGGCAAACCACCACGGTGTTTTTCGCCGTGTTGGACCTGGTGGCGGCAGTAGGACTGTGGCTGGCGGCGGCGTGGGGTGCGGTCCTGTGGCTCGCTTCGGTGGTTTCGATGGCGGCGGTGGAAGTTTTCTTCCCGCAAGTCTACGGCGGCAGCCTATTCGTCGTCTTTGCCGAGATGTCGCTGCTTGTGATTTATCTTTTTCTCGCGATCGTCTCGGCGCGTGAACGGGCGCGCTAGCGCGGGATGAGGGCTGATTAGATCGTCATGCCCGGGCATAGCCGTCCGCAGAACGGCGTCGCTTCGCTCGCCTATGCCGGCATCCATGCTGAACCTCCGATACGAAAGCATTTCGGCTATACTGGCTGTTTCGCCGCATGGATTGCCGGATCAAGTCCGGCAATGACGAGCCGGCGATATCATCCCGCTGTGGATTTGCATCCCGCCGCGCGCAGCGCCGCCCGGATGCGCTGCGGCGTGGCCGGCATTTCGTCAATTGCTACGCTGAAGGGTGACAGCGCATCGTTGACGGCGTTGATAATCGCCGCTGGCGCGCCGATCGCGCCGCCTTCGCCGAGACCTTTGGCACCGGTCAGCGAGGAGGCCGCCGGGGTTTCGAGGTGGTGCAGTTCAATCGGCGGAATTTCGCGCGCGGTCGGCGGTAGATAATCGGCCAGCGTCGCGGTCAAAATATTGCCGAGCGCGTCATAAACGATCTCCTCGAAGAGCGCATTGCCGATGCCTTGGGCGACGCCGCCGTGCACCTGCCCGTCGGCGATCAGCGGATTGATGATGCGGCCGGCATCCTCAATCGCAAGAAAGCGCTCGACCCGAACGCCTCCCGTCTCGACGTCGACTTCGACCTCCGCCACGTGACAGGCATTGGAGAACGTGCCGGGCGGATCGTAATGCGCACTCTCGGTAAGACCTGGTTCAAGACCGGGAGCGAAATCTTTGAGGCGATGCGCCTGATGATGCGCTGCGCGCGCCAGCGCGGCGATCGGCAGCGCCCGATCAGTACCGGCGACACGCGCCTCGCCGTCTTGCAGCACGATGTCATCATGCGCGGCTTCCAAGAGGTCGCCGGCGATTGTCAAAAGCTTGTCGCGCAGTTTTTTCGCCGCCAGCGTCGCAGCGCCGCCCGCGATCACGAGCGACCGGCTGGCGAATGTGCCCCAGCCATAGGGGGTGCGGTCGGTGTCGCCGTGCACCACACGCACATTGGCGGGCAAGACCCCGATCGCATCGGCGATCAGTTGGGCGAGCGTCGTTGCCAAGCCTTGGCCATGCGGGCTCGCCCCGATCCGGGCTTCGACCCGGCCGGACGGGTCCATGACTATTTCCACAGTCTCCCCTCCGGGCGTGATGTCCATGCCGCGCGCAGCAAAAGCCGCACTGCCATAGCCGGTGCGCTCGGAGAACGTCGCAAACCCAATCCCGAGAAACCGGCCGCACGCGCGGGCCTCGCGCTGCCGGGCAAAAAATTTCGGCAAATCGATTTGCGCGGCTGCGATGTCGAGCGTCTCGGCATAGCTGCCTTCGTCGAACACCAGGCCGGTTGCCGAAGTGTAAGGAAAGCGGCGAATGAGATTGCGTTTGCGGATTTCGATCGGGCTGATGCCGCAAGCCGCGGCGGCTTTGTCCATCAGCCGCTCCAGTGCAAAAGTTATGACCGGGCGCGACACGCCGCGATACGGCGCCATGGTGCAGGTATGGGTCGTAACCGCGCGGGCGCGGCAACAATAAGCGCGCAAATCGTAAGGCCCCGGCAATTCGGCCATTGCCATCAGCGGTTCGACCCCACAGGTGGTCGGGAAACAAGAATAAGCGCCGATATTGGCGACGACGTCGGCTGAAAGCGCGACGAGCTTGCCATCGGCGTCGAAGGCGCCATCCAATTCGATGCGCTGCTCGCGGCTATGAAAGGCGGCGATCAAATTTTCGCGGCGATCCTCGCTCCACGCCACGCTGCCGCGCAGTTTGCGCGCCAGCCAAACCAGGAGGACATATTCGGCGGCGAGCGACATTTTTTGTCCGAAGGCGCCGCCGACATCCGGCGCCACCACGCGCAAATCGGATTCGGCAAAGCCGAGAATGTCGGCAATGGCGGTGCGCGTGAGATGCGGCATTTGCGTGGTGCAGGTCAGCGTGGTGCGGCCCGTGCTTGCGTCGAACGCCGCATGCGCGGCACGCGCTTCGAGCGGCGTTGCGTTTTGGCGGTGGGACTGCGTAGCGAGGCGTACTCGACGCGGCGCCTTAGCCAAGACGGTGGCGAAATCCGCGGTCTGGAATTGGCCGTCGACCACGACATTTCCCACTTCATGCACGGCCGGCGCGTCCGATGCCAATGCGTCGCGCGCGTCGCTAATGGCGGGCAATTCGGCGATCTCGATTTCGACGCGATCGGCGGCATCTTCGGCTTGCGCCGGCGTCGGCGCGAACACCGCGGCGACCGGTTCGCCGACGAAACGTACTACCTCATTCGCCAGGATTGGCTGCGCGATCGGGAGATAATTGTATTTGTGCAGCATCGGCCGGATCGGCCGCGCGCCGAGATCGGCGGCGCGAATGACGGTAATCCCGTCGGGCGCGGTGATTTTCAGAATCCGCCCCGCCGCTACCGGGCTGCGCACGAACCGGACAAAGTGCGTGGCGGGAAGGTCGCCGGTAAACCGCCCGCGGCCGCGCACCAGCGCCGGGTCCTCAAAGCGCCGGATCGCGCGGCCGACCCACTTCATTCCCGAACCGGCGGTCGCGGTTTTCATGGCGGCAACTGTAACTCGGGCCTAATCCGCTCGTCCCCGCGAAAGCGGGGACCCAGCAGTTTTCCCGCAAGCCCAGCCGGCTACTCTGGATTCCCGCTTGCGCGGGAATGAGCGGGGGAGCTGCATCGGCTTGATCGAATCGGGTGCTTAAAACCGCGGCGGTGCGCCGGCATAGGCCTGACTGATCACGTTGAGCAAATCGGCCTTCGATACCGGCTTGGGATGGTCGATCTTCACGGCTGCGACGACTTCCACGGCGCGGCCGATATCGGCCTCTTTGAGCCCAAGATCCTTTAGCCCGGTCGGTAGCCCGAGCGTCACGTTGAGATCGTAGAGCCCGCGTGCCGCGTCTTTCGCGCCAAGCGCGCGTGCGATACGCGTCATCGCGTCGGGCGCGGCCGCCGCATTGAATCCAACCGCATAAGGGGTGGCGACGGCATGGGTGCGGGCGTGGTCGAGATTGAACCATTGCCGCACGCGCTGGGCGATCGCGTGCTCCAAGCCGACCTGGGCGCGGAAATTCGCGGCGAGCCAGGCCGCGTAAAGCGCATCCGTTCGGGCTTTTATGTCGCGCGGATTTTCGATCACACGCGGCAGGCTCGAACCGAGCAGGTGCACCGCCTCCTCGGCCATGGTCTGCACCACCGGGTTGGTATCGATGCCGTAGAGGCTCTCGACCGCATGCGCCATCGCATTCATGCCGCTCCCGGCCGAGATCGCCGGCGGCAAATCGAGCGTCAGTTCGGGATCGTAGATCGCGGTTGCCGGCAGCGCCGCGACGCTCTCGCCATTCGCGCGATTATCGGCGACGCCGATATACCAGCGCGGCGCCATTTCCGAGCCGGAATAGGTGGTGACGATCGCGATGTAGGGAAGCCCCGTGGTCGCCGCCGCCGCCTTGGCAAGTCCGATCGGCGAGCCGCCGCCGATGACAACGAAACCCTCGGCGTCAAGCCGCTTGAATTCGCCGATGATGTGCTCGAAGGCGTCGCGCGGCATGTGTTGCCCGGCTGTGTGGCAGAAGCCGACGCAGCGGTCCGCAACCGGCGCTGTGACCCGCCGCGCGAAATCGGCGCGCGTCGGCGAGCACAAAACCATGAGCCGCGAGATTTTGTGAAACTCGATTTCGGCGCGCAGCGCCGCGACGGCGCCGACGCCGAATACGATGCGGACTGGATCGGAACGATAGGTGAAGTTGGAAATCATGCGGATTTTTGAGTTTAGCGTCTCGTCGTCCAAGCTAGCCATACCGCCACCAAGGCGAGAGCGACAGACAAAACTCGGCGTGTGATGTCACGCCGCCGTCCATCGACGAACCACGGGTTCAATTGAGCCGCCATCATGACAATGGTCGCGTGTATCGTCGTGGCTATGCCGACATAGAGGCTTCCCAGCACGACCATTTGTATCGGTATCGGCAGAGCGCTGGGCTCAGTTTGTACGAACCGAGGCACCACGGATACAAAGAAGATGATCGATTTGGGATTGAAAACATTTGACAGGAAACCCCGCAAGAACAGTGGACTCACTGTGCTGCGCAAATCAGCGCGGCCCGGCGAGCTCTCTGCTTGGGTTTGCCAACCTTCCCAAGCGAGGAATAGGAGATAGGCGACGCCAATCCAGCGAAGTATCTCGTAGAGCAAGACGAACTGTTGGATGAGCACTCCCGCTCCGAGTGCCGCAAGGATGGCGTGCACGGAGAGACCGAATGCGACTCCGGCAGTTGCCGCGAGGCCGTAAACGCGCCCGCGTGTCAGCGATAGCGTCGCCAGGTATGCCATGTTTGGACCGGGCGTCAGTTCCAGCAGCAACGCCGCCACAACAAACTCCGATACATCCATGCGCGTCCTCGAGCTACCTGGTTTCGGCGGGCAGAGAAAGGTCGGAGAAAATCAAGCTCAATCGGCGAGCGAAAAGCAAAATGGTGATTCAACCCAAAATCATGTTTACAGCAGCCTATTCGATCACCTCATCGGTGAGCGACAGCACGTTGTCGGAAATTTTTATTCCCAGGCCCTTCGCAGTCTTGAGGTTAATGACGAGCTCGAACTTAGTCGGCTGCACGACGGGTAAATCGGCAGGTTTGGCGCCCTTGAGAATCCGGCCGACATAGATGCCGGCCTGCCGGTATGAATCGGTAATGCTCGGGCCGTAGCTGATCAGGCCACCGGAATCAGCATATTCGCGAAACTGATAGATTGTCGGTATCCGATGTTGTGCCGCGAAAGCTATGATCCGCTCGCGTCGCGTATCGAAATAGGGGTCAGGATTCACGAGGAGACCGCTGATCTGATGCTCCAGGAGCGACGCAAGGCCGGACTCCAACTCCACATCACTGCTGGCGTTTGCAACAAAAAGCCTTTGCCTAATTGTCCGTGCGGCCTCTTCGAGGTCTTTTAGCTCATGAGTGGCGGGCGGGAATTTAGGGTTGACAAGCACACCGAAAACGGACGCTTGGGGCACGAGATCACGCAGCAATCCGAGCCGCTTCGGTTCCATCTCATTTGTCAGTAATGTGAAACCCGTCGCGTTCCCGCCAGGCCGATTGAGGCTTTCGACCAGACCGGCCTTAATTGGATCGCTGCCCATTCCAAAGACCACCGGAATCATCGCGGTAGCCCGCTTCGCTGCGACAGCGGATACGTCCCCGCCGACCCCCACAAGCACGGTCACACGGTGGCTCACGAGATCGGCGGCAAGCGCCGGCAGCCGATCGTACTGACCGTTCGCCCAGCGAAACTCGATGGCAACGTTCTGACCTTCGGCGAAACCGGTCTCGCCCAAGCCTTGACGGAATGCGGCGACCAGGTGCGCGGAATCCTCGGGCGATCAGCCGCTCATAAAACCGATTAGAGGCATCGCCGGTTGTTGCGCCTGCGCCGCAAGCGGCAAAGTAGCGGCAACGCCGCCCAAAAGCGTGATGAATTTTCGGCGCCTCATTCAATGACCTCGTCGGCGCGACCGAGTAACGGTAGTGGAATGGAGAGGCTGAGCGATTTGGCTGTCTTAAGATTGATCACAAACGCAACTTTGGTCGATTGCTGGACGGGCAAGTCTGAAGGCTTTCGCCCTTGAGAATTCGCCCCGCATACC
>JBASAH010000437.1:0-4561 GCA_049650505.1 Xanthobacteraceae bacterium | reverse complement strand
ATGCTGGAGACGCTGGGCAATCCGTACGGTCTGCTCGGCCGCGCGGTGCTGGCGCAGATGGGATTAAAGAACGATTCCGAAAAAGCGTGCCCTCAAACTTGATCCGAGGGTGGCAACTGATTTTTTTGAAAAGCTAGAGAGCGGGATTCTAACCGTCGTGTGCGCTCACGCCGCTTCGACGCCGGGATTAGTTCTGGCGCGCATCGATGTCCGGACCAGCTCGGCGCCGCAGCGACGGCAGGCATAAACGGTATCTTCCATTTCGGCGGAGACTGGACGCCGGCCGTGATAGATCATTCGCCCGGCGCAGATTGGGCAGGGCATCATCAGCGAGGGCAAACTCGAGGCGGCCATAGCCGCTTGTTGGCGCATCAACGTTCCCGGGACCGAAGATGACGACTTTGCGAAAGTCTCGCTGCTTTGGCGGCGGAGTCAAGGAAAAATTGTGCAGTGCACACTTATCCGCTGCATCGCGGTAAGTTTATTGTGGATAACCCTTTCAGGGAGATTGCGAATCGCCATCCGACCGCTTTGGCGGCAGCGCGGCATGGAGGTCAGGCGGCCCTGGTAACGGCGATCTCGGCCGCGGCAATGGCGGCGACGCGTAGCGTGGCGAGGCTCGATCGAGTTGCTGCAAGCGAGCCTTGGACATCGATGCCACGGCACGCGTCCTCGATGACGACGACGGCGAAGCCCTCGCGCACTGCGTCCTCGGCCGAATAGCGCACGCAGAAATCGAGCGCGAGGCCGGCAAGGAATACGCGCGTGATACCGCGCGCTCGTAGGTAACCGGTAAGGCCGGTCGCTGTGGTTCGGTCGTTCTCGTAGAACGCCGAATAGGAATCGATGGTGCGATCGAGACCCTTGCGCAGTATGAGGCCGGCATGAGGAATTTGTAGACCGTTGTGAAAAGCGGCGCCCGGTGTGCCTTGCACGCAATGATCCGGCCACAGCACTTGTGGTCCGTAGGGCATGGCGATCGTGTCATAAGGCAATCGGCCCGCATGCGCGGATGCAAACGACAGGTGTCCGGCCGGGTGCCAATCTTGCGTGAGCACGACGTTGCGGAAGTTTTTCGCGAGCCGGTTGAAGAGCGTTACGATTTCATCGCCCTGCGGTACGGCAAGTGCGCCGCCAGGACAAAAATCGTTCTGCACGTCGACCACGATGAGGACGTCGCTGTTGCGGATCACGTAAGTTCCCGCCAGTTTTGCCTCCTGGTCTTTTGCCTTAGGGCTTGTTTGGCGCCTTGTTCTGCGCCTTGTCTTGTGCCTGGTCCTGCGTTGCGGACCGCCGCCAAAGCTCAACGCTGGCGCACGCGGCTGTCAACCTCGTCGGCGAGCTTGATCAGGTCTTGGCCGACTTCGACCGGATAATTGGCGCCGGGCTCGAGACGCCGCAGATTTTCCGGCAAGCGTTCCAGCGCGCGTTTGGCGCGCGCGCGGATTTCGTCAAGCGAGGGCGACGGCGCCAAACGCTTGCCATTGCGCATCACGCAGTGAACGAGCGGTTCCTCGCCGACACCATCGGCGGCTTTTACCGCGGCGGGCGCAGACGCCCGGTCAAGTGCTATCCGGTCGCCGGCCATGCGGCCGTCCGCATCGTAACGCCGCCACACTTGTTTGCGGCCGGGCCAGGTCCCCTTTTTGTCCGAGCGTTTACGCCGCGGCGCGCCGGCATATTCCTGCAATTTGTAGATGAAATCGATCGCCGGCACGTCGGATGAGGTCGTCAAGCTGGTGCCAACGCCGAACCCATCGATCGGCGCGTTAGCTCGCATGCATGCGGCAAGCTCGTCCTCATCGAGTCCGCCGCTGGCGAAGATCGTCACCTCTTGCAATCCGCCGCGATCGAGAATGGCGCGCACGCTTTTCGCTAGTGCGATCAAATCGCCGCTATCGAGCCGCACGCCGCGGATCGCAATGCCTGAAGCCTTGAGCCGCGGCGCCAGCGCTACGACTTTGCGCGCCGCGGCTTCGGTATCGTAAGTGTCGAGCAGGAGGACAACATTGTCGGGCCGGGCGCGGGCAAACAGCTCGAAAGCTGCGGTTTCGTCGTCCTGTGCTTGTATGAACGAATGCGCCATCGTGCCGTAGAGCGGAATACCGAATGCCCGACCGGCAAGCACGGTCGCGGTTCCGGCAAAGCCGGCGAGATAACTGGCGCGCGCTGCAAGCAATCCGGCCTCGGCGCCGTGAGCGCGCCGCATGCCAAAGTCGACCAGCAATTTGCCCGGCGCCGCGAGCACGCAACGCGCGGCCTTGGCGGCTACCAGCGATTGGAAGTGCAAAATGTTGATCAGACGCGATTCCACAAGCTGCGCCTGCGGTAACGGCGCGGTGATGCGCAGGATCGGCTCGTCAGCGAAAAATGCAGTGCCTTCGGATATGGCGTGGACTTCGCCGGTAAAACGGAAATCGCCGAGATATTCGAGGAGGTTCTTATTGAATCGGCCGGTGTTCTTGAGCCATTCGATTTCGGCGGAAGAGAAGCGAAGATTCTCAAGGAAATCGAGCGCCTGATGCAGGCCGGCGGCGAGCAGGAAGCCACGCCTCACCGGCAGGCTGCGGACGAAGAGTTCGAACACTGCCGTATCGGTGTCGCCATGATCCAGATAAGCCTGGATCATGTTGATCTGATAAAGGTCGGTCAGCAGCGGACTGGTTGCGGCTTCCAATGGGGTGGTCCCTTTTCAGTCACTATGATCAGTCCGAACGGCGAGGGCACTTATTGCGGTGTCCGTCACGTTAATAACCAGGTCGAACCGGATCGATAATTTCCAGAAACTTGAATTGATTGAAATCCGTATCCCGAGTGCAGATCCGCCCAATACCGTGCTCGCGCATGAGAATTGCCGTGTGCGCATCGTGCAACAAGTTGCCGGAGAGGTGAGGCAACTCCAGAATGACCTCTTCGGCGACGTCAGCGTGCCGCTCGGTCGGGACAAGGACAGCGAGACCCGGAGAGGCGAGGAGCGCCGCCACAAATTTCCAAGCCGCCGGTGCGGTCCACGGCCGCCGCATCACTCTTGGATGGGTTGTAACGCGCAGAAACTCATAGAGGATTCCCCAGGTCGTGTACCACGCATCCGGTCGGGTGCGCTGGCGTTCGAGCCAATTTCGGCAGGGGACATGAAATTGCGAGTCAGCATCGGCGGCATAAACCAGCACGTTGGTATCGACGGTGAGCACTAGCGACCTTCCATCGCCTGGTACAGAGCGTCTCGATCGGAAATATCAACCAGCGCACCGCCGCTGCGAAATGTCGGCAAGGCGACGATCTTCTGCCGCCTCGGCCGCGAGCGAAGCAGCAGCCGCAGCGCCGATTCGACCAATTCCGACATGGTGCGACCCTGCCGTGCCGCCTCGCGCTTGAGTTCGGCCATGACATTGTCGTCAATGTTGAGGGTGGTCTTCATATGGTGAAATGTATCATATATATGGATATATGGCTAGCAACGGCTGGTCACCGGCTGGTCACCACTTCCAACGCGACGACTCATCGCGACGCTCAATCCAAACGTCGAGGGTGATGGTCCTTATGATGTGATCGGATTAAGCCAACGCAATCCTGGAAATCGTGCAAAATCGCCGTCGGTGGAACAGAGTGTTAGGCCGTGTTCAACCGCCAGTGCGGCGAGATGAGCGTCTGGCACAAGGTTGCCATGGACCCCAGGTAACGCGAGAAATTCGCTTAAGAGATCGGCGTGACGTTCGGTTGGCTGTGGTACCCAGGCCGTCTCGGCGGCGAGCCACATGCGCACTTGTTGCCAAGCAACGGCAATCGGCTCGGGATATTCGAATACGCGCGGGTTCGTCACCAGGCGTAGGAATGCGATTAGGCTGGTCCAGGGAAGACCAACGAGCGCAGGCGCGTTGAGTTGTTGATCGAGCCAGTCGCGGGCGAGTTTGTGCTGGGTGAATGAACTCACATGCGCGTAGATGAGGATGTTGGCATCAATGAGAATCACTTGAAGGTTTCGCTTTCGGCAATCGCGAGCGCTTCGCTTATGTTGTCGATGCTTGAAACGCGCAAACGACCAAGCGCCGCCACTTGCGTACGCACAGGCTCAGGTGGCCGGCGTCGTCGGCCCAACTCTTTGAGCCCACGACGCAGTGCTTCATTTATTAGCTGCTTTAGGCCCATACGGCGGCTCCGCCGCAGCCGCTCAAGCGCGATTGCTACATCGTCATCCAGGGTTAGCGTCGTCCTCATCATCAAAACATATGGATTCTGATGTTCTGATGTCAAGCCGGCCCAATGTCATGACTTGAGCAGCCCGACCCCGGAATAGAGGGCGCTATGAGCGTATGAAGGGTCGCCACCGGCGAGCGCAGCAATTCAGCCTGCCGCGAGTCGTGGCGAATGCGCGCATTGTGCGCGATAAGCGTGGGGTCGAAAGGCGGGCGAGGTCCGCCAAAAAGAAAAAACCCCGGGACATTGCCCGGGGTTTTGTCATCGGAACGGTACGCTTCCAAGTTCAGTAAATGGGGAAAAAGTAGCTTATGCGACCCTTGACGACGTCGATATCCTGCTTGGCGGAGAATTGGAAGGCTGGGCC
>JBASAH010000436.1:0-1594 GCA_049650505.1 Xanthobacteraceae bacterium | reverse complement strand
GTGTTCGACAATGCTTTCATCCCCTGGGAAAACGTCATCATCCACCGCGACATCGAGCGGTTGAAGAATTTCTATCCGCAATCCGGCTTCTTCAACGGCTTCACGCTGCAGGGCTGCACCCGGCTCGCGGTCAAGCTCGATTTCATCATCGGGCTATTGTGGAAAGCGGCGCGCGCCACCGGCGTCGAAAGCTTCCGCGGCGTGCAGGCGCAAATCGGCGAAGTGATTGGCTGGCGCAACCTGTTCTGGTCGTTGACCGACGCCATGGCCTGCAATCCGGTGCCGTGGGTCGACGGCGCGGTGCTGCCTAATGCGCGCGGCTCGGCGACTTATCGGCTGTTCATGACCGAAGCCTATCCGGCGGTGCGCAACATCATCGAAAAGGTGATCGCCTCGGGGCTGATCTATCTGCCGTCGCATTCGCGGGATTTTAAAAATCCCGAGATCGACAAGTGCCTGGCGAGATATGTGCGCGGCTCGAACGGCATCGATTACAAGGAGCGCATCAAGATCATGAAGCTTCTGTGGGACGCCATCGGCTCCGAATTCGGCGCCCGCCACGAGCTCTATGAAATGAATTATTCCGGCAGCCACGAGCTCATTCGCGTCTTCCAGCTGCAGCAGGCGCAAGGCAACGGCGCGCTTAAAGCGATGGAGGCGCTCGCCGACCAGTGCATGGCCGATTACGACGAGAACGGCTGGCGCCATCCGGCCTATCACGACGGCAGCGATATCTCGCTGGTGGGCAAAAGGTGAGCGTCGCATTCTGATAAATCCGTTCGCTGCCAGCCCTGACGTTCCGGCTGTATAGTCGGCTCCATGAATGAAACCTTCTTCGCCGAAGTGTCGGCATGGCTGACGCAAGCCGGTCTGGCGGGTACTTCCGAGCTCGATATTGTGTCTGGTTTCTGCGAGCGTTGCGTCGCGGTTGGACTCCCGCTCGCGCGTACGGTGGTGCTGATCGATACGCTGCATCCGGTCCACGAAGGCCGGCTATTCCGGTGGGGAGACCCCACACAATCTGCTCTTCTCGAATACGGCCGCACCACACCGGACGGGCTCGCGGCGAGTGGCTTTGATCCCAAAGATGTTCAAACGGCCGAACGCTGGCGACACAGCCCGTTCTACCGGATGCTGGAAACCGGCGAATCGCTTTTGCACCGCCGCCTGACCGCTGCAACCAACGAGTTCTCCTGGCTGTCGGACTTGTTCGCCGACGGCGTGACCGACTACGTCGCGATGATCAGCCGCTTTGCCGCCGACGGCACCATCGGTGAGATGGACGGCGTCTATTCATCGTGGGCTACGAAGACGCCCGGCGGCCTCAGCGACGGTCAGATCGCGGCGCTTGAGCGCCTGGTGCCGTATCTGGCGCTCGTCATCAAATCGGTCTCGCCGGCGCGCATGACCGGAACGCTCATGGAAACCTATCTCGGTCGCGACGCCGGCCAGCGCGTGCTCAAGGGACGGATTGTGCGCGGCATTGCGGATAAGATCGACGCCGTCGTTTGGTTCAGCGATTTACGCGGATTCACCAAGATCACCGACAATGCACCGGAACAGGTCATTCCATTGCTGAACGACTATGCGGATG
>JBASAH010000435.1:0-1787 GCA_049650505.1 Xanthobacteraceae bacterium | reverse complement strand
GACACTAGCAAATATATAATTCTAGTGCGGTTTTTTGGATTTGAAGTTCCTATGAGAGCTTCCGACTGAACCGTAGGAACTTCAAATCCACCGCACTAGGCAGAAATGGCCTGCTCATCGGCGGCCTACAAGTGTGTCTTCGGTCCGGACCCACCAATCCAAGTGCTAATGGTACGCTGCGGCCGGTCCCGGTTTCGACATATTAGCAGGTTACCTTGACAGTTCGGGTGGGCTCTCAGTTGATCGTCGTAAATTGTTGTTTAACAAGCATGTTTCTGCCGCGAGGCGGCTTGCTGGCCCGCCTCTTTGTCGACCGATAAAGTGGCCGGGGCGGTCTCGTTTCGGAGCGAAGCTTGCATAGCTGTGCAACGATAATCAGGCGCGTGCTGCCGGACTTTGCGATGCGCGGTGGGATTGCGCCGACGCTTGTTGCGTTCCTGGGTGCCTATTGCCTCATCCTGTCGGCCTGCTCGCCGGTCGCCAATTATCCTTCGCTGTTCCCTGCCATTCACGACACGCCGCCGCCGCGATCCGAGACGCCACTCGATTCCGTTCAGGTGCAGCAGGCGACCGAAGATCTAATCAGTGCGCGCGATCGCCTAAGCGCCGAAGCGCAAAGCAGCCAAAGGCAGAATTCGGCGCGGCCATCGGCGAGTTCAGCGACTGCCGTCGCGGCGAAGAAGCAGCCCGTCGCCTTGTCGCCGGTCAACGCCGCCTCGCGCCGGCCCCCCGGTTCTGAGAATGCGCAGGATGCTGACACTGAAACCAAATGACCTGAAACCAAGTGATAATGGTCTGTACATAGTGTAGTGAGAGGGCTTGCCTGGAAACGTTCATGGAAGAGTTTTATCGCATCCGCCGGCTGCCGCCTTACGTCTTTGAGCAGGTCAATCGCGCCAAGGCAGTGGCCCGCAATGGCGGCGCCGACATCATCGACCTAGGCATGGGCAATCCCGACCTGCCGACGCCGGCGCATGTGGTCGAAAAATTAAAAGAGACCGTCGGCAAGCCGCGCACCGACCGCTATTCGGCGTCACGCGGAATACCGGGCCTGCGCCGTGCCCAGGCCGCATATTACGCGCGCCGCTTCGGCGTGAAGCTCAATTCGGAAACGCAAGTCATCACCACGCTCGGCTCGAAGGAAGGCTTCGCGAATGTGGCGCAGGCGATCACCGCGCCCGGCGATATCATCATCGTGCCCAATCCAACCTATCCGATTCATGTGTTCGGCTTCCTGATGGCCGGCGGCGCGATCCGCTCGGTCCCGGTCGAAGCCAATAACGCATTTTTCGGCGCGCTGGAGCGCGCGGTCCTGTTCTCAATTCCGCGGCCGATTGCCGTCGTCGTGTGCTACCCGTCGAACCCGACCGCCTGTGTCGCGTCTCTCGACTTCTATCGCGAGCTTGTCGCTTTTGCGAAAAAGCATTCGCTCTTGATCCTCTCGGATCTGGCCTATGCCGAAGTCTATTTCGACAATAATCCGCCGCCCTCGCTGCTTCAGGTCCCAGGCGCGATCGATGTTGCCGTCGAATTCACATCGATGTCCAAGACCTATTCGATGCCCGGCTGGCGGATCGGCTTCGCGGTCGGTAATGAACGCATCATTGCGGCGCTCGGGCGGGTGAAATCGTATCTGGACTACGGCGCTTTTACACCCGTTCAAGTCGCCGCGACGGCGGCGCTCAATGGTCCGGATGATTGCATTCACGAGATGCGCGCGACATACCGGCGCCGCCGCGACGCGCTGGTGGAATCGTTTGGCCGGGCCGGCTGGCAAGTGCCCCCGC
>JBASAH010000434.1:0-4773 GCA_049650505.1 Xanthobacteraceae bacterium | reverse complement strand
GCCTTGGCGACCATCAGTGGCAATTTGGCGCGGCAGGTCAGCCGTCAGCGCATCAGCGACGAACAGCGCCAGGCGGCGATCAAGCGCATTTCCGCGGCCAAGACGCTCGACGAGCTCGGCGACTGCGATCTCGTGATCGAAGCGGCGACCGAACAGGAAGAGACCAAGCGCAAGATTTTTTCCGCGCTGTGTCCGGCGCTCAAGCCCGAGGCCGTCATCGGCACCAATACATCTTCAATCTCGATCACGCGGCTTGCCGCTTCGACCGATCGTCCGGAACGCTTCATCGGCATTCATTTCATGAATCCGGTGCCGCTGATGGAGCTGGTCGAGGTGATCCGCGGCATCGCCACCGACGACGCAACTTTCGGAGCCACCAAGCAGTTCATCGCCAAGCTCGGCAAGCAGATCGCGGTGGCGGAGGATTTCCCCGCCTTCATCGTCAACCGCATTCTGCTGCCGATGATCAATGAGGCGATCTATACGCTCTACGAAGGCGTCGGCAATGTCGAAGCGATAGACACCGCGATGCGGCTTGGCGCCCATCATCCGATGGGTCCGCTGGAGCTCGCCGACTTTATCGGCCTCGACACCTGCCTCTCAGTGATGCAGGTGCTGCACGAGGGCTTGGCGGATTCGAAATACCGGCCGTGCCCGCTGTTGGTGAAATACGTCGAAGCCGGCTGGCTCGGTCGCAAGACACAGCGTGGCTTCTACGATTATCGCGGCGACAAACCGGTACCGACCAGATAATCAGGAATCAGCGATCGGTAATCAGTAATCAGATTGGCGTAGGTTCTGCCTCTCTGATTACCGGTCACTGACCGCTGTTTCCTGTTCTGATCACTGAAAACTGATTACTGATTCCTGATCAGGCTGCCGCCCGTTGCGGCGCGGTAATGCCCCAGCATGACAGCGCCGCAATGCGCTCGAACCAGCCGCGTATATGCGCGTAGGGTTCGATCGGCAGCTCCGCTTCCTTGGCGTAGAACAACGGCGCGGTGACGGCAAAGTCGGCGATCGTGAGCGTATTGCCGACGAGATATTTTTGCTTCGCCAAATGTGCATCGAGCATAGCCGCTTCCTTCTCGTAAGCAGCGATTCCTTTAGCGATAGCGGCCTCGTCGGGCGGGCCGAGATTGAGAATTTTCTTGACCAGCCGCTCCGTCAGCACCGCGGCCCATACATCGCGATTCCAGTGTGCCAGATTCCAGCTTTGCCAGCGCGTGATATCGGCGCGGAGCCGGGCATCGTTCGGCCACAGCGCATTCGGTTTCTTGCTCGCAACATATTGCATGATCGCGAGCGTTTCCCAGAGCTTGAAATCGCCGTCGACCAAAGCCGGCGTACGTCCGGTCGGGTTGATGGCGAGAAAGGCCGGCGTGCGCGAGCCGCCTTTGGTGAGATCGACGAACTCGCATTCCAGCGGCACGCCGAGATAGTCGGCGAGCGCGCGAATCTGCCAGGTATTCGGTGAAGGCGGGAAGCCGTACAGTTTCATGATCAACTCCTTGTTTCAGACACGGACCACAGAGGACACACAGAGGACAGAGAACACAGGGCGGCAACGAGGCGAGAAACGGGCGAACTTCGAGCGTAGCGGCGTATCCGCCATCAACCGCCCGGCGTCATCCAGCCGATCCCGGCGCCGCCGGGTTCTTGCAGGATGACAATGCGGCCGACATTGGGGACATCGAAGGCCGGCTTCATGACCTTGGCGCCGGCGGCGACGGCTTTCTTGACGCGGGCATCGACATCGTCCACGGCGATGTAAGGCATCCAGCCCTCAGGCACGCCCGCATAATCCGCGCCGCTGATGTCGAAAATGCCGCCAACCGGTTCGCCGCCCATCTTGGCGACCCAATAGGTGCCGCCACCCGGCATCGGCATCGCCTCGAAGCTCCAGCCCAGCGTGTCGGCGTAGAATTTCTTGGCTTTGGCGACGTCGCGCGCGATCAGCTCGTTCCAGTAAAACTTGCCATGCGAGTCAGCCATTGCGAACTCCTTACTTGCAAACTTACTTGCGAGCTTATTTGCGAACTTTGCTTTTTGTCCGCCGGCGATATGGCGAGCGAATGGCGGACGGTTCGGCCGCGGAAGATTAGCCGTCGCTTGTAACAGAACGGCGAATGCTGCCTGCGGCCGATCCAGCGATGATTCACGCGACGAAATTTTCGAGCTTGTCGAGCGCGCCAGTCCAGCCGCTTTGATGACGATCGCGCGCTTCGTCGTCGAAAAATTGCGCGTGCGTGAGCGTCAGCAGCGAGCCGTCGCCGTCCGGCTTGATCTCGACCGTCACCAGGGATTCGCGTTCCGGCGTGCTTTTCCAAGCCCAGGTGAAGACGAGCTTGTGGTTAGGCACGAACTCGCGATAGACGCCGCTGACGTCGTGCTCTTCGCCCGTGGCACTCTGCATCAGCCAGCGATAGCGGCCGCCCACGCGCGGCTCACACTCGACCTTGAGCACTTTGACCTCGCCGGGGCCCATCCAGCGTTTTACTTTGTCCGGATCGGTCCAGGCCGCGAAGACTTTGTCCGGCGGCGCTTTGAGCCGGCGCTTGAGAGTGAGGCTCGGTTTCGTCGCTGTTTGGACTGCCATGACTCTTCCTCCAGGTATGTGGCAAGGCTCGAAAGCCGGTCGGACCAGAATTTTTCGTAACGATTGAGCCACTCGAACGCGTCGCGCATTGGCTCGGCCTCGAGCTGGCAGGCGACGGTGCGACCGGTTTTTGTCCGCTGCAGCAAGCCGGCGTCGGACAGCACATCGAGATGCTTCATGACGGCCGGCAGCGACATTTCAAATGGCGCGGCGAGTTCGCTGACCGAAAGGCCGGGCTCTTGCGCGAGCCGCATCACCAGCGCGCGGCGGGTCGCGTCCGACAGCGCGGCGAAGGTTCGATCGAGCGGCGCGGTATAAAACTTTACCATGTGGTTAAGTATAGGCGCGCGCGCGGAAGAGTCAAGCGGCGGTTTGGAACAAAGAGGGAGAATGCTTGCTTTTGCCGTTTGCGACGGTCGGTCGCGATTAGCCCGGCTTCCTGATCGCCGCGCCGACGAGCCGCACGCCGTCGTCGCTCGCCCATTCCGCAGGTCCTGCCATATTGCCGATCTCACAGCCTGACGAATCGAGGATGATCGTGGTCGGCATGCCAAACGCTTTGCCGGCGGTTTTGAGATCCTCGAACACCCGCGCGCTTGGATCGGAGAAATAAGTGAGGTGCGTGATGCCGACATCTTTGAGGAAAGCGAGCGGCTTTTGCGGGTCGCGGGTGTCGATATTCACGGCGACGACCTGGAAGTCCGCGCCGCCGAGGAGCGCCTGCAAGGCATCGAGCGCCGGCATTTCGCGACGGCACGGCACGCACCATGTCGCCCAAAGATTGAGAAGAACCGTGCGGCCGCGCCAGTCGGCGAGCGCCACATCGCGGCCTTTGGCGTCTTTGAAGCCGAGATCGGGCACGCGCAGCGGGGTGTGCGCCGGGGTGAATGCGGCAACTTCACCACGCGCCAAGGGCGCGATCCGCTTGGCGGTATTAACCGCGGCTTGACAGGCGGCGTCGGCCGGATTGCTTCGCCGATGGGCAATCCCGTATACCCCCGCCAGGACGATCAGGATCGCGAGTGCCGCGACGGCCGAAAACAGGCGCAACCGGCCGATTTTCTGCAAATAATAGGATGCGGGCCGCCGGGTCTCGTCGGGATTGGGCATAGGCGTCATGAGTATTTGGTCATGAGCAACACAATGTGGGGCGGACGCTTCGGTTCGGGCCCCGATCCGATCATGGAGGACATTAACGCTTCCATCGATTTCGATCGTCAGCTTTATCGTCAGGATATCGCCGCCAGCAAGGCGCATGCGGCGATGCTTGCCAAAAAGGGCATCATCGCGGCGCAAGATGCAAAGCGCATCGCTCACGGTCTAGACACGATCCTGTCAGAAATCGAGTCCGGCAAGTTCGCCTTCAAGCGCGCGCTCGAGGACATTCACATGAATGTCGAGGGCCGGCTCGCTGAATTGATCGGGCCGGCGGCGGGTAAGCTGCACACCGCGCGCTCGCGTAACGATCAGGTGGCGACCGATTTCCGGCTCTGGTTGCGCGACGCCATTGATGAAATCGACGCCGCGCTTGCCGCCTTTCAGCGCGCCTTGGCGCGCAAGGCTCTCGACCATGCCGCGACCGTGATGCCGGGCTTGACCCATCTGCAGCCGGCGCAGCCGGTGACATTCGGGCATCACCTGCTGGCCTATGTGGAGATGGCGGCGCGCGACCGCGGCCGGTTTGCCGATGCGCGGGCGCGGCTCAATGAATGCCCGCTCGGCTCCGGCGCGCTGGCCGGCACTTCGTTTCCGATCGACCGCGCGATGACCGCAAAGGCGCTCGGTTTCGCCCGGCCGACGGCGAACTCGCTCGACGCTGTCGCCGACCGCGATTTCGTGCTCGAAACGCTATCGGCCTGCGCCATCACTGCGGTGCATCTGTCGCGGCTCGCCGAGGAAATCGTGATCTGGTCGTCGCCGCTCACCGGGCTCGTCCGGCTGTCCGACAAGTTCACCACCGGCTCGTCGATGATGCCGCAGAAGCGTAACCCGGACGCCGCCGAGCTGGTGCGGGCCAAGACCGGCCGGATCGTCGGCGCGCTGATGGGGTTGTTTGTCGTAATCAAGGCGCTGCCGCTTGCCTATCAAAAGGATTTGCAGGAGGACAAAGAAGGCGCGATCGACGCCATTGCCGCAGTCGCGCTCTCGCTCACCGCGATGACCGGCATGGTGGG
>JBASAH010000433.1:0-1745 GCA_049650505.1 Xanthobacteraceae bacterium | reverse complement strand
AACGGCAGTACTGGACCGACACTGGGCCTTGCGCTGGCCGGTCCCGATTTCGGCGTCGTTTCCGAACCAGGCAGCGCCACTGGCGCCACAGAGCTCGGCGTCACCCGTCGGAGTTCGCGGTCAACATAGCTTGCGATTTTGACCGCCCCGGCCTTGGTGAAATACACGCCATCGGCAGTACGCAGCCGCCGGGTTTGACCCTCGAAATCCGGACCCTGCACTGCATAACGGCCTTCTTCATCGACAAAGCCGTCCCAAATATCGACGTAAATAATTCCGGCTCTCTCGGCGCGCTCGCGATAAAGCTCGTCTAGATAACTCAGATCGCTGGTCGACTTGGTACCACGAATTGCCGGCAAGCCTACCCAAATGACTGGCACGCCCTTGCTCTTGAGCGCCGCAATCATTGCGTCGATGCGTTTCGCGTAAAGCGCCGCCCATTGATCGGTGTGGAAATCATAGGGACCACTCGGCACCGGCTGCTGCGACTCGGTGTGCGCCGCAGTTTGCGGCGGGGCTTCGGCGTCCGCCGGCGCGGCGGCTTTGTCTTGCGAAGCCTGACTCGCCGACTGATTTGCTCCTTGGGCCGGTTCACCGTTTCGCTTTGGCTGCGCCGGAGCCTTCTCGCGCAGCGGCACCCTGTCGTTTAGCCCCAGCATGACCACGATGGCATTCGGTTTTGCGTTCGACAATGCGTCCTTGGCTGCTTGCGGCCAATCCAGCGCCTCGTTCTTCGCATCGTAACGAACCAGTCCGGACGTCGCGCGGATTCTACGCTCCACGCCGATTTCCGGTTGCTCGGCGTAGTTTTCATCCAATCCATAGCCCAGCCAATCGGCCATCGAATCGCCGATGACCACTACTGTCCGGCTCGGCGGCGTTTCCAATTTACGCGCCGGCGGCGCCTTCGAGTTATCGACGGCTGGCGCTGGACGTTTGTCGCGATGGGGCGATCGCCGGTAATAGCGATCCGAGGGATAGCCGTCGCCCCAGCCGCCCGACGGGCGATTGTCCCAGCCCCAACCACCCGACCGACCCCAGCCGCCTGAGGCGCGATCGCCCCAGTAAACTTGGGCCGAAGCCGGCCCGTAGGTCATAGTACCCGCCATGACCACAAGCACGACCGCAAACGCGCACGTCTGGAACGCTGTCGTTTTCCCTAGCGTCATGGCGTACTCAACGAACCGCGCCCTTCAGCCCCGGTCGCTCGCCCGAGCCTTCACGCAGAAACGACGAGCGTTAATTAAGGATAGGACCTTCGCGACAACCGTGAATTTGATCCAGGTCAAATCACTGACTCCGAACCATCACGAAGTAGAACGCAGACGCGCTGAAGTCGGACCACCACAGGGTCCCGATGTCGGCACATCCGACCCAGGCGCTAATGATTTTTTCGTTGCAGTAGCAGGGCGAGATTGAACATTGCATCGGCATAGTCAGGCGCGACCCGTAGAGCGGTACGTAAGCACTCGGTGGCGGCTTCGGAGCGTCCCTCCTCGTCCAGCAAGTCGCCAAGATTGTACCAAGCGTCCGCGAATGTCGGATCGACGCGCGTCGCGGCCCGCCAACGGGAGCCGCATAGAGGTGGCGCTAGACGAGCCACGACGAAAGTTACCGACTGTTGCCGAAAAAATGCCGTATCGGTCACTCTTCGATGTCGAACCTCACGCCCTGCGCGAGCGGAAGCTGCATCCCGAAATTGACCGTGTTGGTGGCCCGACGCATATAGGCCTTCCACACGTCGG
>JBASAH010000432.1:0-2174 GCA_049650505.1 Xanthobacteraceae bacterium | reverse complement strand
CTTGAGCCCTATGGCCTTGGCGACCGGCGCCAGCGGCTTGGCAAATAACGCTGCATGGATCGCGAACCGAAAGCGTCGCGGATAAGGCATCACGTTCGCGAGCACCCATCGCATGAGCCGTTCGGCGAGCGGACGCCGGTAGGTCTCTTCGATGTGGGCGCGGGCGTGATCGACCAAATGCATATAATGCACGCCTGACGGACAGGTCGTCATGCAAGCGAGGCAGGATAGGCAGCGATCGATATGGGTAGTGACTTCGGCGGTTGCCGGCCGATCGTGCTCCAGCATCTCCTTGATCAGATAGATGCGCCCACGTGGCGAATCGAGTTCGTTGCCGTCGAGCACATAGGTCGGACAGGTGGCGGTGCAAAAGCCGCAATGCACGCAGGCGCGCAGGATCTTTTCCGATTCCGCGACATCGGGGTCGGCGAGCTGCGCGAGCGTGAAGTTTGTCTGCATTGCGAATTCTAGTATGCCTCACACGCCCGCCCACATACGGCCGGGGTTAAGAACGCCCTGCGGATCGAAGCCTTTGCGCACACGCTGTGTCAAAGCCGCAAGCGGCGCCGGCTCCGGCATGAACACGTCGACCTTAGCGCGGACCGCGGCTGGGGCGCGAATGAGTGTGGCGTGGCCGCCAGAACCGGCCACAGTTGCGTGCACCAGCGACGCATGCGCATCGTCGGTGCGCGGCAACGCCGCCCAAACGAGGCCGCCGGCCCAATCATAGAGGATTTCACCGCCCGCTTTGTCGGTAAGCGCACGGCCGACATCGGCGCCACGCGATGGTGCTGTCGAAACGCGCCAAATATCTTGGCGGCCGCGCGGACCTTCGGCAGCAAACGGCGTCACGTCCCGGACCGCCTGCCATAGGGCGCGCGAGGCCGCGTCTTGAAGGGTTGCGAGCGAACCGAACGCGCCGAGTAGCTTTTCCAGCACGGCTTTGCGTTGTGCAACCGATGGCGCAACGCCTTCAAGCCGCAGCGCCGTGATCGCGGCTCCGGCCGAGGCGGCTTCCGGCGTATCCGCCGCCAGCTCGGCGGGCAGATGCGCCGCAGCCGAGACATCGGCAAAAGAGCCCATCGCCGCCGCCATGACTTTACTGGCGGTCGCCGCATCGAGGCCGATGACGAGTATCGATTGCTCCATCTCCGGTCGCGGCAGTGTCTTGATCGTGACATCGGTCATCGCCGCCAACGTGCCCCAGGATCCGGCCATGAGCTTGCAAAGATCGTAGCCAGTGACGTTCTTGACCACGCGGCCGCCCGATTTGAACGTCTCGCTGCGGCCGGAAACCGCGGAAAACCCGAGGAAATGATCGCGCGCCGCGCCGGCTTTGATCCGACGCGGGCCGGACAGGTTGGCGGCGATCGCGCCGCCGATCGTGCCTGCGCCAGGCGCACCGCCCAATAGGGGGCCGTAATCCATCGGTTCGAACGCGAGCTGTTGGCGTTGTTCCGCGACGAGCGTATTGATCTGCGTGAGCGGCGTGCCGGCTTTGGCGGACAGCACCAGTTCTTCCGGCTCGTACAGCGTGACACCGGCAAGCCCGGAGAGATCGAGCGTCGCATCCCATTGCGCGGCGCGGCCGATCGCGCGCTTGGTGCCGCAGCCAATCAGTTCGAGCGTTTTGCCTTGCGCCAGCGCCCAAGCGATCGCTTCTTCGACTTGTTTCGCCTCGCGCGGCCGCAGCGGCTCACTCATGTGACACCAACATTTGCAGCACCATCATTCGGCGGCGGAAGCCGCATCAGCGCGGCGTGAAAATGACGGCATGACCTCGCGGGCGAAGCGATGAAGCTGCGCCACGCCGCCGGAGAATGTCAGAAGGACGTATTCCGTCCCCGCTTGCCGCAGCTCTTCGAGCTTCGCGCGGATTTCCTCCGGCGTGCCGTAAAGCGCGTGCTCCTCGGTGCGGCCAGGCCTATCGGCGTAAGTGAGCACATGGGAGCCCTCGTTGCCGCCCGGCGCATGCGTGGGCGCGCGTGATACTTCGACGGTGCGCTTGGTGTAGGCCGCCTGACGCCGCAACGCTGCCTCTTTGTCGGCTTCGTCGTTGGCAACGTAAACCTGGCGCGCCACCGCGACCTGCATCGGATCAAACGAAAGCCCATGCGCTTTAAGCTCAGCTTTGTAGAGCGCGATGCGCTCGGCGATCAGCTGCGGGCCGGCAT
>JBASAH010000431.1:0-9130 GCA_049650505.1 Xanthobacteraceae bacterium | reverse complement strand
GGGTTATGCAGCGCTTAAGGCCGGGCGTCCGCAGATCATCACTGGTCTCATCAACAGGATCACAGCGATTTCCACGCGTTTCACGCCGACGGCGATCTTGTTGATGATTGCCGGTCATCTCAATCGCCCCGGAAGCGACGGCGGCAACAACTGAACCGTTGCAAAAGACGATAAATCAAGTTTCGAACCGGTCTCCAATAGTTCGAACCAAGTCTCCATGCTAAAAATTCGGATATGGCAAGTTTCCGACCGGAGACTTTCACGAAAATTTGGGACTTGAGAGCGAAATTTGCGCCGTGAGGTACTGGAGAGACGCTTGGTATACCGACTAAACCCCGGAAGTGTCGGAGGTTTCCAAAAAATGCGGAGACCTGGACGAGAGACCGGACTGGCTGGCTGGGGCGGGAGGATTCGAACCTCCGAATGGCGGAATCAAAATCCGCTGCCTTACCACTTGGCTACGCCCCATTGAGGCCGGCATCGCCGCCGGCTCATCGCGCCGTTAGGCGCCGGCGCAACATAATCGGCGGTTTCCTTCCAATCAATGATTGCGGCGGGAAATGCCAATTCGGCGGATCAATTCGACAGATCGATTCGACATGCCTTTGCACAGCGGCCGCGCACTGCCGCGTACTCGTAGTCTTTACTATAATCAGCTTTGAGGGCGCCGTCAGCGCGATTAGCCTCACGCGGCGCGACCGCCAGACAGTCGAGGGAACATGCCCGACCAGGTTGTAGTGACGGACGATGACGGTGTTCGCATCGTGCGGATGAATCGCCCGGAAAAGAAGAACGCGCTGACGCAACCGATGTATGCCGAAATGACTCGCGCGCTGCGCGAGGCCGATGGTAGCGATACGATCCGCTGCGTCGTATTCGCCGGCAGCCCCGGCGCTTTCTGCGCCGGCAGTGACATTTCCGATTTTCAGAAACGGGCCGAAGGTGGATTAAAACCGATCACGGTCGAGTTTCTGCACGCTTTGGTGCGCAATCCAAAACCGCTCGTGGCTGCGGTTGACGGCCTGGCCATCGGTATTGGCACGACCATGCTGATGCACTGCGATTATGTGGTGGCTGCGAGCGGCGCGGTATTCGCAACCCCGTTCACCAAGCTCGGTCTTATTCCGGAAGCGGCGTCGAGCCTGCTTGGACCGATGCGTCTGGGATATGCGCGGGCCTTCGCCCTTCTCGTCATGGGCCGCTCAATGTCCGCAGAGGACGCTAAAGCGGCTGGACTGATCAATGCCGTGGTTGATCCAGCCGCCTTGGAGACGACTGCTTTGCAGGCCGCGCGCGAGATCGCTGGGTTACCAGCCGGCGCGGTGGCGTTGGCGCGCAAGCTGTTGCGCGGCAACCTTGACGATCTAATCAGGCGAGTCGATACCGAAGCCATGTACTTCAAGGAACGGCTGCAGTCCGACGAGGCACGCGCCGCGTTCGCCGCTTTCCTGGCGCGCAAGAAGTGAGATCGCTCTGTCGCTAGCTGGTAAAACATTGTTCATCACCGGCGCATCGCGCGGGATTGGGCTTGCGATCGCGCTGCGCGCGGCACGGGATGGCGCCAACATCGCGATCGCCGCGAAGACCGAAAAGCCGCATCCGAGGCTCGCCGGCACCATCTATACCGCGGCTGAAGAGATCGAACGCGCCGGCGGCAAAGCCCTCCCCTTAGTCGTCGACGTGCGTGACGAAGCGACGGTCAAGGACGCGTTGTCACAGACCGCGGCGCGGTTCGGCGGCATCGATATCGTGGTCAATAATGCCAGCGCAATTGCGGTGACACCTGTCGTCGACACGGAGATGAAGCGCTTCGATCTCATGCACCAGATCAACGCCCGCGGTACCTTCGTCATGTCGAAGTGGGCTATCGGCTATTTGGAAAAGGCCGCCAACCCCCATATTCTCATGATATCGCCCCCGCTCGACATGAAAGAAAAGTGGTTCGCACCGCACACAGCCTACTCGATGGCCAAATTCGGCATGAGCTTGGTGGTGCTCGGGCTGGCGGGGGAGCTTCGACCCAAAGGAATCGCCGTGAACGCGTTGTGGCCACGGACCGTGATTGCCACCGCCGCTGTGCAGAATCTGCTCGGCGGCGAAACCATGATGCAGCGTGCGCGCAAACCTGAAATTATGGCCGATGCGGCTTACGCTATATTTTCAAAGCCTGCGCGCGAGTTCACCGGCCGGTTTTTGATTGACGACAGTTTTTTGGCGGAAAACGGCATCCGAGATTTCGCCCATTATGCGGTCGATCCGACCCAACAATTGGCGCCCGATTTCTTTGTGCCGGATGACGTCCCAGCGCCGGCCAATGTTTCCGTTGGAGTACGAAGGTGACCTACCGCGCGCCGCTCGCCGACATTGGTTCGGCACTCAAATATGCAGCTCCGCTATTGCCGGCGATCGAGCAAGGCTTGTTCGGCGAGCTCGGGGGCGAGGATATTGAGGCGATCGTAGCGGAAGCCGGGCGCTTTGCCGCAGAAGTCATTGCTCCACTTAATCGCGTCGGCGACACTTACGGTACGCCCTTCAAAGACGGCGTGGTCACCACCGCCCCGGGTTGGAAGGAGGCTTACCGCGCCTGGCGTCTGGCCGGCTGGAATGCCGTCACCGCGCCGCTCGAATGGGGTGGCCAAAACTTGCCGCAAATTGTCAATGCCGCCTGCACGGAAATGTGGCATGCGGCGTCGGTCGGCTTCGCCAACGGGCCGATGCTTACGATGGCCGCCATCGACGCGCTCAACGCCCATGGCAGCGACTCGCTAAAACGCATTTACCTGGAAAAACTCGTTTCAGGCGAATGGATGGGCACGATGCAGCTGACTGAGCCGCAGGCCGGCTCAGATGTGGGCGCGCTGCGCACGCGCGCCGACCGTGCCGGCGACGGTTCCTACCGCATCAAGGGCCAGAAGATCTTCATCACTTTCGGCGAGCACGATTTTACCGAGAACATCATTCATTTTGTACTGGCGCGGCTGCCCGATGCGCCGCCCGGTACGCGCGGCATTTCGTTGTTCCTCGTTCCGAAGTTTCTGGTCAACGCAGACGGATCGCTTGGCCCGCGCAATGATGTGCGCGCACATTCGATCGAGCACAAATTGGGCATCCATGGCTCGCCGACCTGCACAATGATCTTCGGCGACGGCGGCGGCGCGACCGCGTTTCTCATCGGCGAAGAGAACGCCGGCATGGCTTGCATGTTCACGATGATGAATCGCGCCCGGCTTGCCGTCGGTCTCCAAGGCGTCGGCATCGCCGAATGTGCAACACAGCAGGCGCTTGCTTACGCGCGCGAACGCCGCCAAGGCCGCACGTCTGGCATGGACTCCTCGCAGTCGGCGCCGATTATCGCGCATCCAGATGTACGACGCATGCTGCTGACGATGCGCGCCGCTACCCAGGCTGCGCGCGCCATCTGCTACGCGACCGCCTTAGCGATCGATCGCAGCGAACGCGAAAGCGACGCGGCCGTGCGACAGCAAGCCCATGCACAGGCTTCGCTACTCACGCCGGTGGCTAAAGCGTTCTCTACCGATATCGGCAATGAGGTCGCCTCTCTTGGCATTCAAGTGCATGGCGGCATGGGCTATATCGAGGAAACCGGCGCCGCTCAGCTATTTCGCGACGCTCGCATCGCGGCGATCTATGAGGGCACCAACGGCATCCAGGCAATCGACCTCGTCACCCGTAAATTGCCGCTTGGCGACGGCGCCGCGGTGAACTCCCATTTAGAGGATCTGCGCGGCGTGGTGGGCGCGCTGGATGCCAGCAACGATCCCGGCTTCGGTTGGACGGCGGTGCGGCTCGGCGACGCGGTGGAAAGCTTGGCGCGCAGCACCAATTGGCTGATTGCCCGGCTCGCCAAAGAGCCGGAGGCAGTGCTCGCCGGCGCTAGCCCCTATTTGCGGTTATTCGGGTTCGCCACCGGCGGCTGCTTTTTGGCGAAGCAGGCACTGGCGGCACTGCGGCTCGGGGAGGACGCCAGCGCGCGGCTCGCAACAACCCGGTTCTTTGCCGAAAATATCGCCGTGGGCGCAGCCGCACTCGAACGGACCGTTGTGGAAGGTGCGTCCGGCGTGATCGAGGCGGACGCCGCGCTCGCATTGCCATAGAGTCCTCCGAGCCGGGCCGAAAAAGCTCCATACGCTTTCGCCGAAGCCTTCCACTTCCTAGATTTGCGAGATGTCCACTCTTCTCATCACCCACCCCGCCTGTCTCGAACATCTCACGCCGCTCGGCCATCCGGAACGGCCGGATCGGCTGCGCGCCATCGAGCGTGCGCTCGAAGCGGAGAAATTTCAGACGCTGACGCGCGTCCAGGCGCCCATAGCGCCAATCGAAGCCATCGCGCTCTGCCATCCGATGGATTACATCACAGCAGTCCGCGAAGCAGGGCCCAAGGAAGGGCTCATCCATCTCGACGCGGACACTGCAATGTCGCCAGGCACTTTCGAGGCTGCCTTACGCGCGGCCGGCGGGGCGATCCACGCCGTCGACGAAGTGCTCACGAATAAAGCCGCCAACGCGTTTATAGCCACACGGCCGCCCGGCCATCATGCCGAAACCGCGCGTCCAATGGGTTTCTGCCTGTTCGATAATGCGGCGATCGCCGCCCGCTACGCGCAACGTCATTACGGCATCGCCAGCGCAGCAATCGTCGATTTCGACGTGCATCACGGCAACGGCTCGCAGGAAATTTTCTGGTCGGACAAAACGGTGATGTATTGTTCCACGCATCAGATGCCGCTATTCCCGGGCACCGGGGCGGTCGGCGAGACCGGCGAGCATAATACGATCGTGAATGCCCCGCTGCGCCCGGGCGACGGTGCGGAGGCATTTCGCTCAGCCCTCGAAAGCCGAATTCTCCCGCGGCTTGCCGAATTTAAGCCTGAACTTGTCATCATCTCAGCCGGCTTCGACGCCCACATGCGCGACCCGCTCGCCAACATCAATCTTGCGGAGGCGGATTTCGTCTGGGCGACGCAAAAGATCATGGACATCGCCGACCGTTTCGCCGGTGGCCGGATCGTGTCGTTGCTCGAGGGCGGTTACGATCTGCAAGCGCTCGGTAATTCAGTTGCTGCCCACGTCGCCACCTTGATGCACGCATAACGGAAACTACGAGCGGCCGGATTTGCGCCTGCCGCAATCCGGTCTACCATCGGACGATGGCGCAGAAAGACAACAGCGATATCGGACAAATGCCATTCGAGCGGGCGATCGAGGAACTCGAATCGATCGTCAAACGGCTCGAAGAGGGCAAGGTGCCGCTCGAAGAATCGGTCGCCATTTACGAGCGCGGCGAGGCGCTCAAGCGGCGATGCGAGGATTTGCTACGGCAGGCCGAGGCGCGCGTGGAGAAGATCACGCTGAACGCGGCGGGCAAACCGACCGGGAGCGAGCCACTCGATGTCGAGTAATGCAGACAAATTCTCTGTTGAAACTTCCTATTGACTTGCGAGAACGAATAGTGAACAATCATAGGTTCGGTTACGCGAGTAAAAGCGATGGATCCCGACAAACGAACCGGCTGGCTGCGCCAGCTCGATCAAGAATGCCCGTACCAGGTCGTGCTGCCGCGCCGTCAGCTTGCCGATGACAGCGAGATTTTGAACTTTCTTCTCCGCTATGCCGGCAAGTTCGACATGTATGTCGAAGACGATTATGCAGCCTTTGTTCGCTATTGTTTCGAGGATCCGCTCGATGCGGAAATTTTCCGCTCACGCTTCGAGCCGAAAGCCGGGCGTTTCAAGCTCGCCGGCTAAGTGCCTGGGAGGCTTGGCCTTCACTTGCATAGGTCTCACGCAGGATTATTCTCAAAAGCGCTCTTACAAGCGATTCGCCAGATACCTGCGGCGATAAAAAGCAATCCTCACCTAGTGACAGAATTGCGAATTCAGAGCTAAAGTCTGGGTTCCGCAAGCCATAAAAAAGAATGCATTTGCGGGGAGGAAACATGTCAACGGCATCGACCACCGTACCATCGGGAGCCATAGCGTCTCCCGCGACGCGCTGGGGCCAACTCATCTTTGGCATCATCTGCATGGTGATGATTGCCAATTTGCAATACGGCTGGACCCTATTCGTCAATCCAATCGACCAAAAATATCATTGGGGGCGCGCCGCGATTCAGGTCGCCTTCACGATCTTCGTGCTGACCGAAACATGGTTGGTTCCGGTCGAAGGTTATCTGATCGATCGGTTCGGTCCGAAGGTGATGATCAGCGGCAGCGGCGTCTTGGTCGCCATTGCCTGGGTAATCAATGCCTACGCTGATTCACTGACTCTGCTCTATATCGGCGCTGCGATTGGCGGCATCGGGGCCGGCGTGATCTACGGCGGCTCGGTGGGAAATGCGTTGAAATGGTTCCCCGATCGCCGCGGGCTCGCGGCGGGCCTCACCGCGGCGGGCTTCGGGGCTGGTTCGGCGCTCACCGTCATTCCTATTGCCAATATGATCCAGTCGAGCGGCTACCAAAGCGCGTTTCTCTGGTTTGGGCTTGTCCAGGGCATTGTTGTTGTCATTGTCGGCCTTTTTTTGCGCGCTCCTCAGCCAAGTGAGGTTCCCGCGCCGGCCACCGCGGCAGTGCAACAGACACGAAGAGATTACCAATGGCACGAGGCCATACGTACACCCGTGTTCTGGGTGATGTATGCGATGTTCGTCATGGTCGGAACGGGGGGCCTCATGGCGACTGCACAACTCGCGCCGATCGCCAAGGACTTTAAGGTCGACAACATCCCGGTATCCATTCTCGGACTGACATTGCCAGCGCTCACTTTCGCGTTGTCCATCGACCGCGTGCTGAACGGCTTTTGCCGGCCATTCTTCGGCTGGGTATCGGACAATATCGGGCGCGAGAACACGATGTTCATCGCCTTCCTGCTGGAGGGCATCGGCATCTACGCGCTGCTATTGTTTGCAGCTAACCCGCTGTTGTTCGTGATCCTGTCTGGATTGGTGTTCTTTGCCTGGGGTGAAATCTATTCGCTATTCCCGGCGACATGCACCGATATCTACGGCAAAAAATTCGCGACCACGAATTACGGCATGTTGTATACGGCGAAAGGGACGGCGGCGCTTCTCGTGCCGCTCGGCAACGTGCTGATGACCGCGACCGGAAACTGGTCGGCGGTCTTTATAATCGCTGCGGTCCTAAACATCATTGCCGCAATCATGGCGATCACAGTCCTTAAGCCGTTGCGCTTACGGGAGATGGCGAAAGGCTGAAAGTCAGGCCCTAACAGCGCGGTAGGCGTCAAATAGCGCGCCGGCTAATAGTCGGCGCGCTTTTCTTATTGTGCCACCGCCGCTGCCGAATTGAGAACCGCCATCATACGGCGTCCCGTAATAACCTTATGCTGGGGTCTGCGCCGAGGCCCGGATGCTGCGCTGACGAGGACCAAGCCGGCGGCCAAAAGTCTGATCGAGAACTTCATTTGCTATCTCCATCCGCTGCTATCGCCATCCGCTCGGACTTTCGCGCTCCCATCACGGTAAAGCCCGCCGTAGCTCACCGTTCCGGTGCATTTTCCGCTTCGAGATGCCGCAGCACCGACTGCGAGTTTGTCTTGCGCTGTAACCGGATTGCCACAGAGCTCGGCATTCGTGCGGCCAGGACCGCGAACCTGTGGGCAGCACATTGCGCACGGCGAAAAAAAGATTGAGACTTGACGGTAATAAGACTCTGGGGAATGGGGGAGTCAAATGGGCGACAGGGCGCGCCGCGCGCGATTGTGCGCGGGGGTTTGCATTTACACGACAGCATTAATGTTCGGAGCAACCGGCTTTGCCAAAGCGCAGAGCGTTTCGCCGGACGAGCTCAGGGCGCTGAAAGCGCAGATCGATTCGCTGCAGGCCAAGGTAAAGGACCTGGAATCCAAGCAGCAACAGAGCGACGCCAACGCTCAAGCCGCCAAAAGACAGGCGAGCGAAGCGCAAACCCAAGCGGCTCAGGCCAAGGCCAGCGCCTCGCAAGCGTCGGCAACGGCGGCAAAGACGCAGGTCCAGGTCGCCAATCTACCCGTGACAGGTACCGACAAAGACGAATGGTTCTTCCGGCACAAGAAGGGCGATCCGCTGACCTTCCAAACGCCCGGCGGCGAAATCACCGCCTACGGCAATATCGACGTGTCGTTAGACGGCGCCTCAAAGACTGTCACCGGTTGGTTCGGCAGTGCGGACAACGCGAACTGCGGCGGCGGTGGCGGCTTCTGTACTCCGACCGGCAATTTTGGCTGGATGCCGGACATCTCGACCAACCTGTCCTATGTGGGCGTGCGCGGCTTTCAAAGACTGTCGGGTTTGCAGGCAGCTGATTATCCGGTCAAGGCCCAGCCCCTAGAACCTTCTACCGATTGGCGGTTCGTCTATCAGCTCGAAGCCGGATTCGACGTGTCCGCGTATCCGAGCAACAGACAGACGAACAGCAATCTGAGCAATCAGGTCAACGGCGCCCTGTTCAGCCGCAACAGTTATATCGGCCTCGCGTCGCCCGCCTGGGGCGCCATCAAGATCGGCAAAGAGGACACCCCATACAAGAGCTCGACGGCGGCGTTCAATCCGTTTTCAGGACAGTGGGGCGATTACTCAGTCATCATGGGCAATACCGGCGGCGATAACCGCGTTGAGTTTGGTTATCGCGCCTCCCATGCGATCTGGTATGAGTCGCCGAATATGGGCGGCTTTCAATGGAACGTGTTGTACGCGCCAGGACAGAACCGCTCATGGATCAGCGACAATATCGCTTCCGGCGAATCCGATTGCGCCGGCAACAACGATCCGACCAGCGGCGGCGCCGGCGTCGCTGTTCCCCCGTTTTGTACTGACGGCTCGTTCAGCGATCTCGTCAGCGCCAATATCAGTTACACCAGCGGTGGCTTCTATGTCACCGCGGCCTATGAATGGCACCATGCAACCAACCGACAAGGCGATATTCAGGGCCTATTCGGCTTGGGTCTCGGTGGTTGCGCGGCAGGCGACGCGTTGACGAGTATGCTGTGCAACCAGGACGTAGCCGATGAGGATGCCGCCAAGATTGGCGCGCTTTACAATTTCAAAGAGACCGGGACGACGATCGGCGCCATTGTCGAGCACATGACCCGCTACGTGCCGGGCGACCTCGCC
>JBASAH010000430.1:0-7408 GCA_049650505.1 Xanthobacteraceae bacterium | reverse complement strand
AGCTAAAACGATCAGCGACTTCGCCGTTTGTGTTCACGTCCGAGCGTGGAGCGCCGTTTACCACGGCTGGCTTTGCCAAGATGATTGCGCGGGCCGGGGAAGCTGCCAAGCTCACGGGCGTTCACCCGCACATGCTTCGACACGCCTGTGGCTACGCACTGGCGAACAAAGGACACGATACTCGGGCGTTGCAAGCCTATCTCGGCCACAAGAATATCCAACATACGGTTCGGTACACGGAATTGAGTCCAACGCGGTTTAAGGATTTCTGGCGCTAGAAAGCGCGTTGCTTTCATCTCTGGGGAATGCCTAGCAACTCAGTGAACTTGCCGACCTCAGCATCGAAAGAAGCAATCTCATGAATGGCCATTGTTGGCTCGACCAGTTAGGCTCTCCGTTTCGCGGATGCGTGCGATCAGTTCTTCATCCGTCATCTGGTCCGGCGGTTTTTGGCGCCAATCCATTTCAATTGCCTGCTGTGGCTTGCCCCACCCGCGATCGAGCACCGCGATAGCAGCCGACACGCGAGCAGCGGCAGGAGCCCGGCGTTCCTTCGTGATCCCAGCAAGCGTTCGTACCGCCGTCGCCGTGTGAGAGCGCGCCAAAGATCGAATATCTGCTGACGCTTTAGCCATCTAGCTGCTTTCAGGTTCGCCCATCTATGCCGCCGGTTGGCCGACTGCTTGCGGGTCGATCCCATCCTCCCGCAATTGGCGAAGGAGAGCGCGGCGCATCCATTCGGATGGTGTAGTCAACTCTTTCGCTGCCGCCATCTTAATGGCTTCGCGCAGAACACTTGGTGCGCGGGCTTTGATCAGAATGGGGAAGCATTCACGCATTGCCGGCTCCTGTTTGTGACCGCTGGTCTAATCTAGACCGTCCGGATTTTCTGCCGTCATCGTGTACCGTGGACCGTGTGCGGTCATCGAGTATCGTGGACCGATGATGGCCACAGGCTGCTGTTGTTCGCCAGATCGGTTTTGTGAGATTTGCGAAGTTTGAGAATTTTGTAGCAGCGCGCCACAGCCGACACGCTCAAAATAGGATCGCACCGTGGGATCAGCTCGCTTGCCGGCGTGATAGGCGGCCAAGGCAACCATATCTCCATCTAGAAACATCCGTAGCGCTACGCGGCTGACATGCCAGTCGCCGCCGATCTTGCGCCCGATGCCGTGTCGCTCGGCCCACAGGCGAATAGTGTTGCCTGCCTTGCCTGACAGCCTCGCGGCGACGGCGAGCGGGATGCTTTCGCGCGCATCATACGGTACCATGATCAGGCGCTCGGAAGGATCAGGGTGAGACTGCATCGCCGCAGCCCCTTTGTGCGTTGTCAAATCTTTCATCAAGGCGCGATGCAAAACACCGGAACGCTCGGTGAACAAATCCCACTGATTTCCCACCGATTTTGCAGGCGTGTTTGCGTATCGTTCTGCCGGATACTGCCGGATACTGCCGAGAAGCGCCCGCAAAATGGTGGGCGCTGTAGGGATTGAACCTACGACCTCTCCCGTGTGAAGGGAACGCTCTCCCGCTGAGCTAAGCGCCCGATGCGCAGATTTAAGGTGCGGTGCTTCCGGGTGTCAAGGAAAGCTAGAGCGGGATGAGATTTCGTCGAATCGTCAGCCCGCTCTAGCTTTTTGTTTGAGCATGATCTTTACCGACCTGCCTTCGCCCGCCGAAGCATCGAACGAAACGACTAACCAGTGGCTGGGCTTCGCGCAGGCGGGAAACCGGCTACCACTTTTCGCGATCATGCTTTAGTTGGTCGAGGCGGCGCGAGATGCGGTCGATTGCAGCGCGCGTATGCGATCGGCCAGCGTATTCCTACTCTCA
The DNA here is from genome assembly GCA_049650505.1 of Xanthobacteraceae bacterium. Taxonomy (GTDB): domain Bacteria; phylum Pseudomonadota; class Alphaproteobacteria; order Rhizobiales; family Xanthobacteraceae; genus BOG-931. The sequence goes on along the minus strand of JBASAH010000430.1, from coordinate 5,575 downwards.
GCCGCGCTGTCGCCATTTTGCGAAGGGGCCTGTTCGTGGGCATGCTTGGCTGCGTCTGCACTGTGGCTATCGCCCGATGCCTGGACGAGCATGGATTCGATCGGCGAGCCGGGACCCTCAAGCGCAGCTGTCAATCGCGCGACTTCGGCGGCGACATCGTTGATGCGCTCGCGCAAAAGTGCATTCTCGACGCGCTCTGCTGCCCAGGTCGACTCGGCGTCGCGCTTCATCGTGCCGATCTCGCGTTGCAGTTTTGTGCGCTCTTCGATCGCGGCGCCAAGCTGGACCTCGAGCTGTGCGACTTCCCCGCGGAAGCGGTCGACTGCTGTGTTCGACCGGCTACCTGAACTCGCCAATTCGCTGCGCAGATCGGCCTCGGTCTTGCGCGCGGCTTCGATTTCGCTGCGCATACGATCGACCTGGTAATCGCGCTCGGCGAGTAGCCGGCCTTGTTCTCCGAGCCGTGCCTCGAGCTCTTGGACGCGGCGGTTGAGGACCTCGGCTTCGGTTTGCTGCACGAAGAGCTGGCGTTCCAATTCGTTTACGCGGGTGCCGAGGTCGCCAAGCTTAGCGCGCGCTTCGGCTAATTCCTTTGTCGCCGCTTCGGCGTCAGCACGTTCTCGAGCGAGGCGATGCTCTGCTTCGGCCACCGCACCTTCGTAGTCGGCAACGCTGGCCTTCAAGGCTTCGACCTGGGCGCGTATCGCAGCAATTTCGGCACGCTGACTGTCCGCTAGCAGCGACCGGTCGCCTAGTTCGCCCAATAGCTTCGTTAGTTCGGCTTCCTTGTCGGCGAGTTGGCGCTCCGCTTCGCGCAGCGCACTCGATTTGATCTGAAATTCTTCCTCGGTGGCGCGCAACTGATCGCGCAGTGTCTTGTCGCGCGCTTCGAGCGCAAAGATCGTGGCGGTCTTCTCGCCCAGTTCTTTCTTAAGCTGATTGATGGCGTCGGTCTTCTTGCCAAGTTCGGCAAGCTGAGTGGTCGTCTTCGCTTTCATCTTCTCGACGCTCATTTCGAGCCGTCGGGTCGACATCGCGAATTCGGCGCGAAGCTGGTCTTTGTCAGCGCGGATTTCGGCGATTGAAAGCGGCGTTGACGCCTCCAGGCGCTTCATCGTCAGTCGCACGGCGCGATTATGCACGAGCGGGACGAACAAGAGACCGAGCAGGGCTGCGACCAAGAACCCGATCCCGAAATACATGACCGATTCGATCATGACGCTACGCCTTACCCGCTTCGCCTTAAAAAACCGCTGCGCCTTTGGAAAGTCACGCCGCAAGCCAAGCCAGCGCTAACCATGCGATTTTCCGCAGACGGCACCCCATTGCGAAGCGATTAACCTAAACCGAGTTTGCCCGCCGCGCCACCTTTTCAATGACTCAAGGCGCCCGCGCTCCGGAATCGATGCGTCAGAACGGATTCCACGTCGGCTGAGTGGTGAATTTGAGGTAGCCGAGATTGGCGCCCAGCCGCAGACCCACCCCCGAACGGATCGGAACTACAGTGATATTGTTGGCGACCAGCGCGGTCATGCCGAAGCCGCCAATGAAATAGGCTGAACCATTGATGCCGCCGAAGCGCTCGAAAATCGCCTCGGTGCGCGGCAGATTGTAAACCAGCATCATCGTGCGCGCTCCGTCGGCGCCGGCATCGAAGCCGATGCTCGGCCCTTGCCAGAACACACGTAAATCGCCGGCGTTCTTGGTGTAGAGCGTGCCGTCGCCATAACGCAGGCCGCCAACAAAAGCGCCGCTAGCTTCTTCGCCCAGAATGTAGCCGTTCGGTTGCCCCCACTGGCTGACCGCCTTTTCGACGATCATGGCCAGACCGCGGGAGACACCGCCAAAGAATCGATGGCCGGCATCGACCAGTTCGTTCGAGGAGAACTGGTTTGCCGGCGCCGGCTGCGGCTGCGGGGCAGGAGCCACCGCGGCAGGCGGCGGCTGCGGTGGGATGCCCTGCGCGGCAGCAATCCCAATCAAATAATGGGCCGCCAGGACTGCCAAGACAGCGGCCGAAACGACTGCCGAAGCAGCGTCACGTCCAGCGAAGTTCATAAGGGACCCCCTTAACCAGGCCCGATCGGCCCGCCCGAAAGGCGGCGGCCACGAATCAGGCGCAGCCTTGGGCGCAACTATGACGGCAGCGCGGCGAAAACGGAAGGATTTGGGCGGGTCCTGTTGGCGCGGGGCGCGTGGCGTGGCCCTCTCGCCAAGGCGAAGCGTGGCCATCATCGATGAAAGCCGTTGGCCGGGAGCTACCTTTAGTCCTTGTTCGGGTCCCCGCGGACGATGAAATCCGAAATCAGGCGATTGGGGGCGCCATAAACCAGCGCGGAACCGTCGGCAGCTCTAACATCTCCACCGGCGGCTACGACGATTGCATGCCCGGCCGCGACGTCCCAATCATGGGTAGGCGCAAGCCGCGGATAAAGGTCGGCGGCTCCTTCGGCAATTCGGCAAAACTTGATGGATGAGCCGCAGGGCTGCGGTAAACCGTGCGACAGGCGAGCAATGTAGGCCTTCGTACGATCGTCCAGGTGCGAGCGGCTGACCATGATCACAGGGGTTCCCGGGCGCGTCCGCGTTCGGATGGCAACCGGCTGACCTTTGCCGCTAAGCGAGACACGGTCGGCTCCACGCCCAACCACCCCACGCCAGGTCATGTCGACCACCGGCGCCGCAATGACGCCAAGTATTGGGGCGCCGGCGCTGATCAACGCAATGTTGACAGTGAATTCGTCGCGGCCTGCGATGAATTCTCGTGTGCCGTCGAGGGGATCGACAAGAAAATAGGTTTCGTCTTCAAGCGGCGGGGCATTGTTCTGCGCCGCCCGCTCTTCCGAGACGATCGGAATACCGGGCGCGAGATCTTCGAGACCCTGCCAAATCACCGCTTCGGCAGCTTCATCCGCTGCCGTTACTGGGGACCCGTCGGCCTTGCGGCGCAACGAACTGGCGCCGAATTGCCGAATAGCTGCCGCCGCGCGCGCGGCAATTGCCGTCACGTCATCGATAAGCGCGGAGCATGCGGCGATGTCGAAGACGGGCACGGGGGTCCTTAGCTCGCGCTGCCTGCAAGAGCATTTTTGGCTTTGTGGCGATGCGGTTTAGCACGCTCCGCGCTGGTGCGGTGGATTTGAAGTTCCTACAGTTCAGTCGGAAGCTCTCATAGGAACTTCAAATCCAAAAACCGCACTAGAATTATACGTTTGCAGGGTCCCTTTGATTCCGAAGTTCGCATGAGAGCGTGCCGACAATGCGTGCGAACTTCGGAATCGGGACATTGGGGTACGATTGCCGAATCACATGCGCTATGACACGGACGGCTATCAATTCCCACTGCCGCGGAGGCATTTATGTCCGACCGCATGACTGCTCCCCTGACTATCGGCGCTCTCGACCTTGCGGCCCTCCTATGTTCGCGGCTGTGCCACGATCTGATCAGCCCGGTCGGCGCAATTATCAATGGACTTGAAGTGATGGAGGAGGACAAGGATGAAGAAACCAAGACATTCGCGCTCGACCTGATCAAGAAAAGCGCGACTCAAGCTTCGGCGAAACTTCAATTTTGCCGTCTGGCGTTCGGCGCGGCGGGATCGTCGGGGGCGCAAATAGAGCTTGGTGACGCCGAGAAGGTCGCGCGGGGTCTTCTTGAGGACGGCAAGACCACGCTCGTATGGAATTTGCCGCGCGAGCTGGTTGCGAAGAACCGCGCAAAACTTCTTCTCAACATGCTGCTGGTCGCGGGTGGGACCATTCCGCGGGGCGGAACGCTAACGGCGGAGCCGATGAGCGAGGGCTATCAGGTCAGTGCCCGTGGGCTCAATGCCCGTCTGGGGCCTGCCACGGCCGATCTCCTTGCCGGCAGCCCTGCGGAGCCGGTTAATGCCCATGCCATCCAGCCGGTCTATACGGGCATTTTGGCTCGCGATTGCGGACTTGCGATTACGGCCAGAATCGAAGCCGATACGGTGGTTGTAACCGCTTGTTGACGAAACGTGCGAGCTTTTGGGGCCGTACTATCGCGCAACCGAAATTAAACGCTTTGCCAAGAGACTCCCGGTCCCTTTGAGGCGCATTGGCGCGCCTCCAGGCACCCGGCGCGGTAATCCCGCGCCCTGCGCCAAGACACGTAATGCGTGTAATCGCAAGTCGTGGTCGGCGGCAGTGAGGCCTCGATGGACGAGTTGTTGCGTGATTTCTTGACCGAGACAGTCGAGAGCCTCGATAGCGTCGATGCACAACTCGTCCAGTTGGAGCGAGAACCGAATAACCGTCAGGTTCTCGCTAATATTTTCCGCCTCGTGCACACGATCAAAGGAACGTGCGGCTTTCTCGGATTGCCACGACTAGAGGCCCTGGCTCACGCCGCCGAAAGCCTGATGGGCAAATTTCGCGACGGCATGCCGATCACCAGCGAGGCCGTGACCCTTATCCTGGCCACGATTGGTCGTGTTAAAACGATCTTGGACGGTTTGGAGAAGCTGCACTGCGAACCGCTTGGCGATGACGCAGACCTCATCGCGCAGCTTGGCCGAATAGCCGGTCAGGTGCACGAAACCCACCCCGCGCATCAGCAACACAGCCGCGGCTCGGCCAGCAAACAGAGGCCGGCCGCCCAGACCAGTCCCGAAACCGTCGATAGCACGAATACCGAGAGGCCGGTTGTCGAAACACCGGGGAGCCTGGCGAACCAGTCGATCCGCGTCAGTATCGACACCCTCGATCAGCTCATGACGATGGTTTCCGAGCTGGTCCTTACGCGCAATCAGCTTCTTGAAATCCTCCGCAAGCATAACGATTCCGACTTCAAGGTGGCGCTCCAGCGCCTGTCGAACGTCACTACCGACGTTCAACAGGGGGTCGATGAGATAATCGACATTGTCGCGGACAAGCTCGATATCAAGCTGACACAGAACTGCCGGACATGGACGGTTTCACCCTCAGTTGCTGTTGATGCCACTGCACCAGCTTCAAATCAGACCGATCTCTTGGAACTTGCCGTTTGGAGTGATCTGACTAAAGCAAAACCCCGGTGATCAGCCGGGGTTTGGATATTAAAGCGAGTAAGACCTTAGGCCGGTATTTTCGCCTCGTCTTCCAAGGGTTCCCGCAGTACATAACCGCGTCCCCAGACCGTTTCGATGTAATTCTTGCCGCTAGAAGCGTTGGCAAGCTTTTTGCGGAGCTTGCAGATGAACACATCGATGATTTTCAGTTCCGGCTCGTCCATGCCGCCATAGAGATGGTTGAGGAACATCTCCTTGGTCAGGGTCGTACCTTTGCGCAGGCTCAGGAGTTCCAGCATCTGGTACTCCTTGCCGGTGAGGTGCACGCGCGCACCGTTGACCTCGACGGTCTTGGTGTCGAGATTGACGACCAGGTCACCAGTTTGAATGACGGACTGGGCGTGACCTTTCGACCGACGCACAATCGCGTGTATCCGTGCGACCAATTCGTCCTTGTGGAACGGCTTGGTCATGTAATCGTCGGCGCCGAAGCCAAGACCTCTGACCTTATCCTCGATCCCTGCCAGGCCGGACAGGATCAGAATGGGCGTTTTCACTTTTGA
>JBASAH010000429.1:0-11215 GCA_049650505.1 Xanthobacteraceae bacterium | reverse complement strand
CGAAAGCGTTCGTGTATGCATTCGACGGCGGCGCATTTCCCAATGTGCCGCTGATCCAACCGCGGCTTAACTCAGTCGAGGAATGGAAGTTCATCAACCACAACAACGACGAGCATCCGATTCACGTCCACGTCAATGATTTTCAGGTGGTCGAGTACTTCGATCCCACGACCGGTCTACGGACTGGCCCCGACAAATTTGCCATCGACAATGCCAATGCGCCGGCACCGACAATGCACGGCGACGAGAGCGTGATCGAACCCGGCGTCCTCACTATCCGCACGCGGTTCGACGAATATACCGGGCTTTACGTGATGCATTGCCATCGCCTCAACCACGAGGACAACGGGCTGATGGCGCTCATTAACGTCATACCGGCCGTTTCCATTTATGCGGTGGCGATTCCAGGCGCGCCTGGCAAACCTGCCGAGGTTCGTCTGTACGACGGCAACGGCGACCGGTTCGTGGCCACGATCATCCCGTTTCCCGGTTATGAAGGTAACGTCAACGTGGCGATGGGGGATGTCGATGGCGATGGCATACTCGACCTGATCGTCGGCGCTGGTAAAGACCACGCGCCGGAAGTCGTGGTCTATGCCGGCGCGTCAATTCGTGGGCGGGGAACCTTCGGGACCGAACTGGCGCGCTTCCAGCCGTTCGATTCCAGTGCGCGTGGCGGTGTTAGCGTAGCCGCTGCATCGATCGACGGGACAATGTCCGACAACATCATCGTCGGATCGGGTCCCGGCATCGCGAGTGAAATAAAAGTCTATCAAGTGCCGCTGGCGGTATCGTCGAGCACCGGGCCAACGCTGTTCGCGGCGTTCAAACCGTACGGTGAGGATCGGTCCGGCGTGAGCATCGCCGCGGGCTTTGTGGACTTTTCGACCGGCCGCGAGAGCATCGTCACTGCGCCCGGCCCCGGCATGCGGGCGAGGATTAAGGTGTTTGCCTTTCCGCTGTTGACGCCCATTGGCACGGCGGACCGCGGCAGCGTGCAGGCGGCCGACCAGCCCGTGAACACCGCCTCTTTCGTTCCGTTCGGCGATGATTATCGGGGCGGCGTTTCTCTGGCTACCGGTTGGCTCGCCGGCTCACTCGGTGGCGCCAAGCGGATTGTTGTGAGCAAACTTGCGGACAGCGGTTCGGTAAAGATTTTTTCCAGCGGCTCCGCACTGGACGGTGGCCCGCCCCTATACCTGCAGAGCCCCCTACACCACGATCACGGCGCCCATTTCCGCGAGATCGCGGGCTTCGAGCCATTTGGTGGATCTGGCGGTGGATCTGGCGGCGTACGGGTGGCCACGACCAGTACGACGACCGGCGCCAATCTCTTGGTCAGCGGTGTTGCGCCCGCAGCTACGGACGCAAGCGTCATCAAATACGATTTCGTCAGGCCGAACGCTCAGTCGACTAGTCTTGAAGCCGTGCGTCTCGGACAAGTCTGGTCCGGAAAAGGGTCGCCGCCCATCCTCGGCGGCGACTAGCAGTTCGCAATGGTGCAACATCGTTGGCCGCAAACATCAAAGAGGCGCATCGCCACCATTGGGAGGAAAATTATGCGAACGAGTGAGTTCCGAAAGCGCTGTGCTTATCCGATCGTACTTTCGGTCCTGCTGGTGGGATTAACGAACGCCGCGCGAGCGGAGGACTTGCCGTCCTACATGGAGCCGATCGGCGGCCGCACGACCTCGAGCGCGGCCAGCATCGCAACCAGGGACATGCTCGCGCTCAATGCCCGGATGTTCCAGCTCTATGGCGATGCTGGCGCTGTTTTCCGGCAAAACCTGATGGCCAAGCATCCGATCATTCTAGGGCTGTTCTCCGGCGCAGGCGGGCGTTTCATTCTCTACCGTCCCGGCATGGAGCCGCTCGACGCGCCGCCGGTACCGATCGCTTATCAGCTCATGAAATCGGTCGGGCATAGCACCATGGCGCTGGCCGAAGTGGTGATGCCTTATCTCGACAATGCGGCGGATCCGTCGTGGCGCGCGTCTTTGTTGTCTTATCGCAGCCAAATGCAATCGGCGCTCAATGGCATCGGCGCCACGGAAATCCCAGCGGACTGGCAGGAAAACAGCAAGCTTATTCTGCAGAACAACATTGCCTTCATGGACGAGTGCGCCAAGAACGGCGTGGTTACGGTGGCGGCGTTCCAGGACTTCGCCAAGAAGCAGGCGCCGCTGTTGAGGAAGAACATCACTTGGGCCGCGCAGACCCAGGTCGGACATTGGATGGGCGTGATCGCCGACTGGAAGAAGCAGCTCGGCAGCGCCTGGGATCAGACCTATGCAGCGAGCAATACGATCTACGTTGCTAGACAGAACAACGTGCTGTTCAGCGTTTTAGCGCAATTCTTTGGGCCGGACGCGATCAATAGCCGGCTGGTGCTTATCGAGACGATCTCGTTCACCACGACGCCGGAGGAGATGCTCGATGCGCTGACGCGGATCGTTGCCGATCGTTCGGTCGGCGCCGCGTTCTTCGGCAATTACTACCTGATGGATTACGAATTGATGGGCGGTGATGCCCGGCAGGCCGTCATCGACGAAAGCAAAAAGCGCGGCATGACGCCGTTCCTGCCGCCGGCGGTGGCGTTCGGCTCGCATCAATGGCCGACGTTGATCACGCCGGGCAGCGGTCCGGCCTCGCTCGCCGATCTGCCTTAAAACCGCGAGCCGATCAAAATGCGCCCCCCACTTTGGTCGACACGCGTGATCGCCGCGGCGGCCGTGTTCGCGCTGTTTTTGCCAGCGGTTTTGTTGGCGCAAGACGGCATCGATTGGATCACCAAATTCCCGCGCGCGCCGGTCCATGTCGCGGCCTGGCCGGGCGGCAAGAAGGTCGCCGTAAGTTTCGCGCTGTTCGTCGAGGAGTTCGGCTTTGGCCAGGGGCCGGTATATCGGCCCGATCTCGCCAGCCGCACGCCGGACCTGGTGAACGAGAACTTCCGCATCTATTCGCAGAGCTGGGGCAATTTGCGCGTCGGCCGGCTGTTCAAGGATCTCGACGTTCCGCTCACCGTCGTCCTGAACGCCGAATTTCCGCGCGCGCATCCCTCGGAGTGGAAGGACTTCCGCGCCGAGCAACCGGACGCGCCGATCGTCGCCCACGGCATGAACAACACCAGCCACATGCTGCCGCTCAGCCGCGGCGTCGACGAACAAAAGGCCTATATCCGCGACACGCTCAATCTGATCGCGGCGACGACCGGCGTGAAATCGACCGGCTGGTCGAGCCCGAGCGTCTATGCCAATGCCGACACCATGCAAGCCATGGCCGCCGCGGGCATTACCTACACGCTCGATCAGATGGATTCCGACATCGTTTCGCGGCTGAAGACGCGGGACGGACCGCTGCTCCTGCTGCCCTATCCGGTCGTCACCGTCGACATGGGACAGAATCTGGCGCGCATGAAGTCGCCGACCGAAATCGAGGCGCTTTGGCTCGATTATGTGGTGGAGCTCGCCGACGAAGCGCGCGGCGACCCAGCGCGGGAAGCGACCACCGTTGTCATCGGCATCCATCCCTTCGTCATCGGCACGCCCGACGGCGCTGCAGCGATGCGGCGTGTTCTATCGCGCCTGAAGAACGATCGTAGCGTCTGGCTGACCGACACCGAAGCGATCCTCAAGGCGATCGATACCAAATGAGCCGAAGCTGCGAAAAGCGAACTGCGAATAGATCTTTCTGTTCGTCACTCACCCTTCGCCGCTAACGTTCGCCGTTCACCTAATGCTCACTGCCTCGCAAGGTTTCATCCAATGATCAAGCGCTACAGCGACCATGCCGCCAACGAGCGTACTTTTCTCGCCTGGGTGCGCACCGCAATCGCAGTCATGGCCTTCGGTTTTCTGATCGAGCGGTTCGATCTGTTTTTGAAATTTGCGGCGCCGCAGCTCGCCGAGCAGCAGCTCGCGCCGCATGGCGAGGGCTTCGCCAACTGGGCGGGGCTCGCCTTCATCGTGATCGGTGTTGCGACGGTCGTGATCGCTGGCTTGCGCTTCGCCAAGACCGCCAAGGACATCGAAACCGAGGACGAAGTGGCTAGTCCCGGCGAACGTTTCGATCTGGCGCTCGCCGCGATGATCGGCCTGTTGGGCGCGTCGCTGGCGCTCTATCTGTCGCGCGCCGTGCTGCCGACGCTGTAACGCGGCCGCGCCCGATGAATTAGCTCGGCCACGCACGCGCCGCGACAACGCTAATGATCACTATCAAGCAACACGGGCAGTATGTCGGTGCTTTGGCCTTAGGAGGAGGCATCCAGGCCGACAGACGTGCCTCGCCTCTAGCTGCCTCGGCGCCTCATTTTTTAGCTGTCACTTGGGAAGCAAGCATCCGTTTGGCCGCCTCGACATCGACTAGCGGATAGGTATCGAAATGCGCAGGGATGATGTCTGCCCACTCATTCAATATGTGATGCAATGCCTCATTGCTCTCAACATCGAAGATCGCAACTGCGCCGCGCCCCACCCGGGCATAGGTATGCCGGCACACCCCGCTTGCTTCATACTTGGCCATCCATGGCCAGAACGACTGCCGTGTTTTTGCGAGATCGGAAGGCCGTTCGGGCCGCGGCGTTGAGACAACGAGATATAGCATGATGCACTTGGCGTCGCGTCGCGAGGCGAACTGGCGTTAAGGCGGCCACTCGCTAATTCCCTGACGTGCTTACGTCTACGGCGTAACGCCGTTGACGGCAACGATGTTGAACTTGGCGTATTTCTTACCGATGGCGTAGATGGCTGCGAAGTCCGGTGAATCTTTCCACGCCTTCAATGCCTCAAGACTATCCCAGCGAATAATGACCACCGGCCCTTTGGGCAAATCGCCTTCAAGCGCAGTTCCTGGCCCCGCTGCGACGTAAACGCCGCCATGGGCTTTGACGGAGTCCTGGGCCGGCGGAACGTACTCCTTGCCGTAATGATCGGCGTCGGTCACTTCATTGAGCGCGATCATGTAGACGGCAGGCTTGGCTTGAGCGTTAGCTTGGGCGTGAAGACTCTGGACTGCAGCCGCGCCTGCCGTCATGCCCGCGAGCATAGACAGCGCGATAGGGTATTTGGTTTTCATTATTGTCCTCCTGCTGGGTCAAGCCACCGGCGGATGTCGTTCATGTCGGCTGTTGCATGTCGCCCGTTCATCTTGACCGCGTGATCGGTTTGTCAGGCCGCGGATTCTGGCCGTAATTTTCCAGGGCGGCGATCGCGTCCTGTAAGAGCGCGCGAATTCGCCCCGCCGAGCCCGCGTGAATCATGCTCGGATCGAGGTAGAAATCCAGTCCGGTCAAATGCTCGCTGAAGATCTTGATCTTTTGGCCGGCGGTGTCGAGCATGCCTTCGACCGAATAAGGGATCACTTCGCGGCTGATCCCCTTCATCGTGATTGCCGGCAGTGCATGGGCCACCACGATATCCCGCACTAAGGCGTAAGTTTCGTAGCTGACCACGATGTGGCCGGCTTCGGCGACCGATTGCAGGCGGGCCGCCAGGTTCGCTTCGGCGCCGATAATCGTATAGTCCATCCGGTCGGCGCTGCCGAAATTACCGACATTACAGAAACCGGTATTGATGCCCATCCGCACCCGGAACGGGTGCTCCACGCCTTCGTTGCGCCATTTCGCGTTCAGCTCGGCGACACGATGCTGCATTTCGGCGGCCATGCGCATACAGGCCTTGGCGTCTTCCGCTTCGCCCTTGGATTCCGGATCGCCAAAAAAGATCAGCATGGCGTCACCGACAAATTTATCGATGGTGCCGCCATGTTTGAGCGCGATGTTGGACATTTCGGTAAAATACTCGTTGAGCAACCGCGTGATTTGTTCGGGCTGCAGGCGTTCCGTTGTCGCGGTAAAATCCTTGATGTCGGAAAAGAAGATCGTCAGCTTCTTGCGCTCGGTGTGGATCGTTACGTCCTTCTGACCGCTGAATATGCTCTTGTAGATCTGCGGCGAGAGATAGCGCGAAATCTTCATCGACAGCGTGGCCAGAAATTCGTTCGCGGTCTCGAGTTCGCCATTGATGCTGCGAATCGTCGCCGCCTGGCGTCGCTGCACGGTGATGAAGGTGAAGCCGGTCGCGGCCATGAAGACGAAGTAGGCCAGCAGATACTTGAATGAGAATATATTCGTCGCGAAGGCTTGGCTGATCGTGATTTCCTGAATGCCGCGCACATCACCTATCTTCCAATCGCGTTTCGGGCTTTCCGCATGCGAGTTATGGCAGGCGACGCAGGCCGCGCCCATGAGCACGGGCGCAACCAGACGAACGCGGTCGCCCAAGATCGACCACGATACGTTTGTTAATTTTTGATCTGAACGGTCGCGCAGCGCAGCGAGGGAAGTTGTCTCAAAATCGTCGAGGACGTGCGGCGCCCGGTTCTTGAACGGAAAGTCCGACACAAACCGGTAGGCGATATTCTGCTGCTGCTCGCTGATCGTCCGTCCGAGTTCGAGCGAAAGCGTAGCCGGTATCGGTATCGCTCCCGGTATGGTCTCGTAATTATGCACCACCTGCGTCGATCCCGGCGAGGCGAGCACCCGACTGACGACATTGTTGGCGTAATAGCCGCGCATGCTGGTGATCACCGAGTTCAGATCGCTCGCCTGACGCAGCAATGCTTGCTCCGTCAAGTTGCGCAGATCCAACCAGACGGCGACTGGCAGCCCCGCGAGCAGCACGAGAACAAGAAGAATGAACATGAGGCTTCTCTTGGTCGCCGGCACAGAACGCGGTTGCATCGGCTATTCCTTTCGCGGTTATTCAAAACTCGCGCTGCCTTAGCGCGGCTATTCCGAGCGATAATAGCATTCCGACTAGCTTGGATCGTAGCGCGACAAACCCGCCGCCTGGCGTGCCGTTCCCGTCATCCTGAGGTGCGAGCGAAGCGAGCGTAGGGTGGGCAAAGGCATGTCGCGCCGTGCCCACGTCCCCCGTCGCGGCTCATCGAATTGGCGCGTGGGCTTCGCTACGCTCAGTCCACCCTACAAGCTGTGCCCAAGAATGCCGGACGTTCCCCGGACGCGGTGCAGGCTCTTGCTTGTTTCGTCATTCTGAGGTGGGAGCATAGCGAGCCTCGAAGGACGACAGCCCGAGCGCCTCAGCCCGCATCCAGGGGGGCCGCGGAGCTTATCATCGGGCCGGCCACTTCGGGCCGGACCCGTTGGCGGAGTGGTGCCCAGGGGCGGAATTGAACCACCGACACCTGCATTTTCAGTGCAGTGCTCTACCGACTGAGCTACCTGGGCTTAACCTGAGCTTTGAGCTGCAAAACCCGCGTTGATCCGACATCGTTATCTGCAACGCTCAACTCCGGTGCAAGTTTTGTCGGGATCATGTTTCGCGGCGCCGTCTTATAGAGGCTCGGTTTGGCGCTGTCCAGAACGGGCCCTTGCCCAGAATGTCGTTTCATCGGCGTAGCATCGGCAAGGCGCGGCAGCGCTTTTATTGCGGCGTCTCGTCGCTTTCGTCGCGCCGTTCGTCTTCCTCCTCGTCCTCGGTAACCGGAACGACATAACGGCCGGAAAACCAGCGATGCAGATCGACGTCGGCGCAGCGCTTCGAGCAGAACGGCCGCAGCACCGCATCAGCCGGCTTGCCGCAGATCGGGCAGGCGATGACGGCGCTCTTGTTGGTTTTCGCTGTGCCGGCTTTCGAAGTTTTGGGGTTGGGCATGAGCGCAATATGGGGCGTACAGCGACCGAGCGAAATAGGTTTTCACCCGGCGTTGATCCAGCCGAAATGGATCGGATAACCCTCGCCGCCAAGCAGCGTCAGCGTTTCATAAAGCGGCAGGCCGATGACGTTGGAATACGAGCCGACCAGCTTGACCACAAAGCCGCCGGCGATGCCTTGCGCGGCGTAGCCGCCGGCCTTGCCGCGCCATTCACCGGAGGCGAGATAGGCTTCGATGTCTTGTTCGGAGAGCCGTTTGAAGCGCACGCGCGTTTCGACATAGCGCTGGCGAAAAGTTTCCTTCGGCGTCACCAAACAAATCGCCGTGTGGACGCGATGATTGCGCCCGGAAAGAAGCCGCAGGCATTGCGCCGCCTCGTCGAGCAGTTCCGCCTTCGGCAGAATACGGCGGCCGACCGCGACCACGGTATCGGCGGCGAGGATGTAGGAGCCTTTGAGATCATCGTCGATGCTTACCATGCCGAGCGCCGCTTCGGCCTTGTTGCGCGCGAGCCGGGTGGCATAGGCGCGCGGCAGCTCGCCCCGCTTCGGCGTCTCGTCGATGTCGGCGGGGCGCAGCGCGTCGGGTTCGATGCCGACCTGGTTGATGAGCGAAAGCCGGCGCGGCGAGCCCGAGGCCAAAACCAGTTTTGCACGGCCGATCATTTGAATCGGTAAGTAATCCGGCCCTTGGTGAGATCGTACGGCGTCATTTCGACGAGCACTTTGTCGCCGGCCAACACACGAATGCGGTTCTTGCGCATGCGTCCCGCGGTATGGGCGATGATCTCATGGTCGTTCTCGAGCTTGACCCGAAAGGTGGCGTTCGGCAGCAGTTCCGTGACGACACCGGGAAATTCCAGGAGTTCTTCCTTCGCCATTCGCTTTCCGAAAGATCGTTTGCCGTTCGACCTGGCTCATTGCATGGAAGTCGCGCCGAAATTTGCGCGGGACACTAGCGGATGCCGCGCCCCATCACAACCGTGCCGACGCGCGTCAGATTTCGCCCTGCGATGTCGGTCCGAGTCGTTATTCTTCCCATTTTTTCATTCATTGCCGGGGCCGCGGCGAATGAAACGCGCGCGAATGCGCGCCAACAGCTGATCGCGTACCTCGCGGTAGGCTTCCAACCGCTGCTCGCGGCTGCCTTCCACCGCGGTCGGATCGGCAATCGGCCAGTATTCCACGTCAACGGCGCTGGTCCGGGTCACTTCCAGCGCCCTGTGATGCGCTTCCGGCGCCAGCGTGACGATGAGATCGAAGTTGAGCCCTTCCCATTCGTCCAGCTCCTCGAAAGTCACCGGCTTGTGCCGCGAAATGTCGAGCCCAATTTCCGCCATCACTGCCACCGCGAACGGATCGAGCTCGCCCTTGCGCACGCCGGCCGAGCCGACATAGACCGCGCGGCCGAAAATTTGTCCGAACAGCGCCGCCGCGATCGGCGAGCGTACCGCGTTCAGCCCGCAAGCGAACAAAACCGCCAGCGGCGGACGCGTTAGAGTGGGATGGGGTTCCATAGGACCGTCATCCCGCTCTAGTTTTTACTTGTGCATGATCTTTTCCGACCTGCCTTCGCCCGCCGAAACAGCAAACGGGAGGGCAGGTTTGGCGCGGCTTCGCGCGGGCGGGAAACCGGTTCCCACTTTTCGGGATCATGCTGCAGCGGCATCGCGCCCTCAGCCCTTCCAGTGCAAAACCGAAATCAAAGTAAACAGCCGGCGTGCGGTGTCGAAATCGATGTCGACCTTGCGCTTGAGCCGCTCCAGCATCAGCTGCGAACCTTCATCGTGCAGCGCGCGCCGCGCCATATCGAGCGCCTCGATGCGGTCGGGCGTCGCCGTGCGGATGGCCGCGTAATAGCTGTCGCAGACCACGAAATAGTCTTTGACGACGCGGCGGAACGGCGCCAGCGATAACAGATGCGCAATCACCGGCGCGTTGTCGGTGAGACGGATATCGAAGACGAGCCGATTGCCGCTGATGGAAAGTTGCAGCGCGTAAGGGCCGCCGTCGTGACCGACCGGCCTGAACTTGTTCTCTTCGAGCAGGTCGTAGATCGCCACCCGGCGCTCGTGCTCGACGTCATCGCTGCTGCGGCCGAGCGAAGCTTCGTCGAGAGTCACTGCCGCGAGCCGGCCGGTATTGTCTTTGCTGGAGGCTCGCCGCGCCATCAGAGCATGTTAGCGGTTGAGTCGGATCGTGACCGAGCGCGCATGCGCATCGAGCCCTTCCTCGGTCGCCAGCGTGATTGCGGCATCGGCGAGCGAACGCAATTGGTCGGGCCCGCATTTGAGGATCGAGGTGCGCTTCATGAAATCGAGCACGCCGAGGCCCGAGGAGAACCGCGCCGCGCGCGCGGTAGGCAATACGTGATTGGCGCCGGCAACGTAGTCGCCAATGACCTCCGGCGTATGCGGCCCGACGAAAATCGCGCCGGCATTGCGGATGCGCTTGACGAGCCACTCGCCGTCATCGAGGGCGATTTCGATGTGCTCCGGCGCGATGGCGTCGATCAGCGGCACGGCTTCCTCGAGCGTGCGCACGACGATGATCGCGCCGTAGTCGCGCCACGACGCAGTCGCGACCTTGCCGCGCGGCAAAGCTGTAAGTTGCGCGGCGACCGTCCGCTCGACGTCACGCGCGAGATCGGCGCTGTCGGTGATCAGGATCGCCTGCGCGCTGGCGTCGTGTTCGGCCTGCGCCAAAAGATCGGCGGCGATCCACTCCGCATTGCCGTTCCGATCAGCGACGATCAGTACCTCGGAGGGGCCGGCGATCGTATCGATGCCGACCTTGCCGAATACGATGCGCTTGGCGGCAGCGACGTAGGCGTTGCCCGGTCCGACGATCTTGGCGATGGGTACAATGGTTGCGGTGCCGTAGGCCAAGGCCGCGATTGCCTGGGCGCCGCCGATGCGAAAAATTTCGTCGACGCCGGCGAGCTTGGCCGCGGCCAAGACCAGCGGATTGAGCTCCCCGCGCGGCGCCGGCACGGTCATCACCAGCCGCGGCACGCCGGCGACTTTTGCCGGCACTGCGTTCATGAGAACCGACGAAGGATAGGCAGCGGTGCCGCCCGGCACGTAGATCCCGACTGCCTCGATCGCCGTCCAGCGCGAACCGAGCTCAACGCCGAGCGGATCGACAAAGCGGTCGTCCTGCGGCAGCTGGCGGCGGTGATAGGTTTCGATGCGCGCGCGGGCGAGTTCCAGCGCGTCGAGCGCGGTGGCGCTGCATGCCGTCACGGCGGCCGTGATCTCCTCGGCCGTTACCCGGAAGCCGGCGCGGTCGAGATCGCATTGATCGAATTTGGCCGTGTAATCCTTGAGCGCGGCGTCGCCGCGCGCCGCGACATCGGCCACGATAGCGCGCGCCGCCGCTTCGACATCCGCTGATGCTTCACGCTTAGCGTCAAGCAATGCGCGAAACTTTTGCGCAAAGTCGCCGGACGTTATTTCGAGGCGGACGGCCATCGCATCTGCACTGCGGCTCGGCGGCGCCGTGGTGGCGCGCTTTCATTGAACTTCCGCGCTGCGTAGCAG
>JBASAH010000428.1:0-3254 GCA_049650505.1 Xanthobacteraceae bacterium | reverse complement strand
GGACGAAACTCCCCGGCCGGTGTCGCGCCGTCGCCTTCCCGCTTGGCCGATTTGATGCCGGACCGGCCCAATGCCGCCCTTATCGCGCGATGTCCCGCCATCACCCAGCCCTGCGAGCGCCATTGCGGGCGGGCACGGACATGAATTGCGGAAAGGTGGATCGCGGAAAGACGGACCGCGGAAAAAGAGCTCTTGCGCATCGCGCTAGGGTTCCGGCGCACCATTTGCCATCGCGGCTTTGTAGAGCGCAATCATTGCAATTCAAGCCGAGTGTCACTCTAACGTTTGCCCTCACATCATCTTTTCGGGAATGGTTTCCGCTCTTGCCGATCATGTTCTAGTATTGTTGATCGTCTCATTGCGCGCCCAGTGGCGCGCCAAGGCGATGGGCGGGCTTCGAATAAATGCCGAATACGCGCAAGATTCTCATTGTCGATGACGATCCGGAACTGCGCGGTGCGCTGGCGGAACAGCTGTCATTGCACGAAGAATTCGAGGCCGTGGCGGCCGAGAATGGCAGCAAAGGCGTGCAAGCCGCCAAAGCCGGACAGATCGACCTGGTCATCATGGATGTGGGGCTGCCGGATATCGACGGCCGCGAGGCGGTGCGCATCCTGCGCAAAAACGGTTTTAAGGCCCCCATCATCATGCTGACCGGCCATGACACCGACTCCGACACCATCCTCGGCCTCGAATCCGGAGCGAACGATTACGTCACCAAGCCGTTCCGCTTCGCGGTGCTGCTGGCGCGGATTCGCGCACAGCTGCGCCAGCATGAGGCCAGCGAAGATGCCGTATTCACGATTGGCCCCTACACGTTCCGGCCCAGTTCGAAGCTCCTGCTCAATCCCAAGGGCAATAAAGTCCGGCTGACCGAGAAGGAAACTTCGATCCTGCGTTATCTTTATCGCGCCGGGCAGCGGCCAGTTTCGCGCGAGACGCTGCTGCAGGAAGTGTGGGGCTACAATTCCGGCGTCACAACGCACACTTTGGAGACGCACATTTACCGTCTGCGGCAGAAGATCGAAAAAGACGCCGCCGCGCCCGCTATTCTGGTCACCGAGGCCGGCGGCTACAAACTTGTGCCCTGAGCTGTTTCGTCATGACGATCGAAGACGACATCGCATTCCTTGGACGAGTGCCGATGCTGCAGCGGCTTGGCGCTGGCGCGCTCCGCATTCTCGCCATCGGCGCTGAAAGCTATTCTGTCGAAGCCGGCCAGCAACTGTTCGCGGCAGGCGACAGCGCCGACTGCGCCTATGTGGTCCAACAGGGCTCGGTTGTGCTGACACCGGAATCGCCGACCGATAGTGAATCCGTCGCCGAGACTGGCAGCCTGCTCGATGAATCCGCTCTGCTCATCGAGTCGCCGCGGCGCGCGACCGCAACCGCGCGGGAGGATTCAATCGTACTGCGCATTTCACGCGCGATGTTTCTCAAGATGCTCGAAAGCAATGCGGAGGCTGCGCAGCGGTTGCGCGAATTGTTCGCGTCGCGCACGGATCAATTGGCGCGCGATATGGAGAAGGTCCAAGCCATGCTGCTGCGCGACACCGGACCGCAGTAGTTCCGTTCCCGGAGATCACAGCTCCAGCGTTAGCGTCACCGGCACATGGTCGGACGGCCGCGCGGCGCCGCGATAATGCTTGGCTACCGCGATCTTGGAGACACGGTCGGCAAGCATCTGCGACGTCCAGATATGATCGAGGCGCCGGCCTTTGTCGGCAGTGAGCCAATCCGGCGAGCGGTAGCTCCACCACGTGTAGAGCTTGGCCGGCTCGGGCGTGAATTGGCGCATGCTATCGACCCAGTCGCCGGCTTTTTGCACGCTTGTGAGTTTGTCGCACTCGATTGGCGTGTGCGAAACGATACGAAGCATCTGCTTGTGGCTCCAAACATCGTGTTCGAGCGGCGCGACATTGAGATCGCCGACGAGAATGGTGCGATCGCGCGACTGCGGGCGCAAGGACACGCTGTCGCGCATCTCGTCGAGGAAGCCGAGCTTGTGGGCGAATTTCGGATTGAGCTGCGGATCGGGAATGTCGCCGCCGGCAGGGACGTAAAAATTATGCAGCGTAATAGGGTCGCGCAGCCCGGCGCGTTCGCCGAATTCCGCCGCGACGTGGCGGCAATCGGCCTTGCCGCAGAAAGTCTGAACATTGAAGCGCTCAAACGGCATTCGCGACAATACGACGACGCCGTGATAACCCTACTGGCCATTGAGCGCGGCATATTCATAGCCGAGCCGCTTGAAGCGCTTGAGCGGGAATTTATCGTCCGGACATTTGGTTTCCTGCAAGCACAATATGTCGGGACGAACAGTCTTGAGGAACCGCGCCACCAGATTGATGCGCAGCCGAACCGAATTGATGTTCCAGCTTGTAATGGTCAGCTTCACAGGGATCAGGAATTCAGGGATCAGGAATTCAGGGATCAGGAATCGGGCATCCGGGAATCGGGAAAATAAGTATTAGCCAAGCGGTACGCTAGCGCGTTGATGAGTAATCCCCTGCTTCCGACAACTGATCCCTGACCGCTGATTCCCGGTTCCTGATTACTGAATCCCGCTCTGATCGCGCTGATAATTGATGACAAACAGATTTGGATCGGGCTTCTTGGTGGAATCGAGATTATAGACCGCGACCGTGGTATCGAACCCTTGCGGATCGGTCACCGTCCATTGCTTGAGCATCAGGTCTTTGGCATCGAACATCATCATCAACCGGTCGGTGCCGACCAGAAGCTGCTTCTGCTCGATAACGACCGTAACAAAACTATTATCCGACGTGACGCTGACCACATCGGTGTCGCGCAACAGGTCGATGCGATCAGCGAGCAAGTAGCGGAGCGGCGTCTGCGATAAGGGATAGAGATCCTGCGTGGCGAGTTTGCGGTCGCGCACCACGACCGAGGAACCGTCGGCGACGATGTCGATCGGGCTGGGCGGATTGTATTCAAAGCGAACCCTGCCCGGCTTCTGTATGTAAAAGATTCCCTCGGTGCGCCCGCCATCGGGACCGACCTGAACGAATTTTCCGACCATGGTCTGCACGCTCGACAGATAGGCGCTGACCCGATCGAGCAGCGCGCGCTGTTTCGCATCGAACGGCGAGGACGGCTCCGAGACGGCGGACGAGCTGGAGTTCGACGACTTGTTGCCGAATAGCGCCGAGAACGGGTTGAAGCTTGGGCTTGGCCGCGTTTCGCCGGGGGGCCGCGTTTCGGCGGGTGACCGCGTCTCAGATGTCTTGGCG
>JBASAH010000427.1:0-8065 GCA_049650505.1 Xanthobacteraceae bacterium | reverse complement strand
GACAACACCTGCGTGCCCTTGAAATGATTGGCGAGCTGAATAAGCGAAGCCGCGGCAACGATCTCAATTTCCGGGCTCGCCCAAGCCGCTTCCGGCCCGCAAACGGCAGGACAGATCGGTCCGTCGCCGCGGGCATTGGCGCCGATCGCGGCTGGCAGCACGCCGGCAACCGGCGCGATCGAGCCGTCGAGACCGAGTTCGCCCAGCACCGTGAAGCCCGCTAGCGCATCATGCGGGATGGCGCCGATCGCAGCCATCAGTCCAAGCGCGATCGGCAGATCGTAGTGACTGCCCTCCTTGGCAGGTCGGCCGGCGCAAGATTGATGGTGATGCGGCGGGCCGGTAAAGCGAGCCCGGAGGCGATCAGCGCCGAGCGCACCCGTTCGCGGGCTTCGGTGACCGCCTTGTCCGGCAGGCCGACAATAGCAAAGGCGGGCAGTCCTGGCGCAACCTGCACCTGTACGTCGACCGGGCGCACCTCGATGCCCTCGAACGCGACGGTGGCGACCCGCTGGACCATCTCAGCCCGTTTCAGCCCCGATTAAGCCTCACCAGAGCGCTTTTAACCCAATCTCAGCCCACGGACAGCCGGCGCGCTCTGTGGCGAGCGCCTCCGTCAGCCCACCGCAACCATAACGGGTGGCAAAGCGGCGTCAAGAACAATCCGCGAACATTGTTCCGTCTGCAGAGCTGATGGACGGCAGAGTCAGACCCGACGCTGCGCCGCGATCTTGTCCCAGATCAGCGCGGCAATATCGGCGCCGCCGAATTTTTTCACCGCGCGAATGCCGGTCGGCGAGGTGACGTTGATCTCGGTGAGAAAGCCACCGATCACGTCAATGCCGACGAACAGCAGGCGCCGCTCGCGCAAGGCCGGTCCGAGTCGGGCGCAGATTTCGCGCTCGCGCGCGGAAAGATCGGTCGCTTTCGGCACTCCGCCGCGCACCATATTGGAGCGCAGATCGTCCGCCGCCGGTATGCGGTTGACCGCGCCGGCAAACTTCCCGTCGACCAGGATGATCCGCTTGTCCCCTTCTTTGACCGCCGGCAGATATTTCTGCACCACCCAAGGCTCGCGGAACGTGGCCGCGAACAGGTCATAGAGCGAACCGAAATTGAGATCCTCGCGGGCCAGCCGGAATACGGCCTCGCCGCCTTTGCCGTAGAGCGGCTTCATCACGATATCGCCGTGCTCGGCGCGAAATCTTTTGATCGCCGCAAGATCGCGCGTAACGAGGGTCGGCGGCATCAGATCGGGAAATTCGGTGACAAAGACCTTTTCCGGCGCGTTGCGCACTTGCGCCGGATCGTTGACCACCAGCGTCTGCGGCTGGATGCGCTCGAGCATGTGCGTCGAAGTGATGTAAGCGAGATCGAACGGCGGGTCCTGGCGGAGCAGCACGACATCAAATGATGTCAGCGCAACAAAGCGCGCCTCCCCGAGCGTGAAATGGTCGTCGGTTTGGTCACGCACCGAAACCGTGCGCACGGTCGTCGAGACTTTGCCGTCATACATTACCAGCTGATCGGGCGTGTAATAGGCAAGCGAATGGCCGCGCGCCTGCGCTTCCAAGAGCAAGGCAAATGTTGAATCGCCGCCAATATTGATCCGCTCGATTGGATCCATCTGGACGGCGACGTTCAAGCTCATCTGTGCTGATCCGGCTGGGGTTGTCAGGTCGATCTTGGATTTGGTGCTGCGGCGGGAGTTTATCGCGCCAAAGACCGTTTTGAGCAAAGCACAAGTTTGCAGTTAACGATGCGGCGCCCCCGGCGGAGCTGCCCATGGCCAATATAGCGCGAGCGTTCCATCTACCCCTCTGCATTGAAGGCATTGACGATGTGGCGCGGCAGTTTGCCCGGTGTGACGACGACGACGTCAAAACGGACTTCGCCATTTGCATGTCCGGGATAGCGAGCGAGCCACATCTCGGCCGCGCTAACGATGCGGTGTTTTGTTCGCTCGGTCACCGCTTCCATAGCGGCGTCGGCGCTGGCGCGCGCCTTGACCTCGACGAAAACCAGGATCCTACGCCGCCGCGCAACGATGTCGATTTCGCCGAAAGGCGTTTTCCAGCGCCGGGCGAGAATGCGATAGGCTTTGGCGATCAGCAACAACGCGGCGCGGCTTTCCGCCGAAAGCCCGCGCTGGAACGCTTCGACGCGCTCCGGCCGCGGCTGCGCCTTCAGCGGTTTTAACGGCTCAGCGCGGCGCGCCATCGTTGGAATCTTTTTTGGCATCTTTGCTCAGCGCCAGCGCGCATCGGTAGACTTCGCGCCGCGGGCGCCCGGTGACGAGAGCGACTTCACCCACGGCGTCTTTCAGCGACAGCCGTTGTAGCGCATCGCGCAGCAAGATCTCGGCCTCGGCGGCAGTTGTTTGCACCGCCGCCTGCGGCGGTGCGACAACCAAAACGATCTCGCCGCGGGGTTCGTCGCCGGCATAGGCGTGCGCGAGGATCGCGAGTTCGCCGCGCTTGATCTCCTCATGAAGCTTGGTCAGTTCGCGGCACAATGCGGCCTCACGATTTGCGCCAAGCCCGGCGGCGAGATCGGCCAGCGCCGCGCCGATGCGCGGGCCGGTCTCGAAGAGCACAAGCGTCGCTGGAACGCGGGCAAGTTCGGCAATGCGGGCGCGGCGCGCCACAGCCTTTGGCGGCAGAAATCCAGCGAAGAAAAACTGATCGGTCGGCAACCCGGCGACCGAGAGCGCGCTCAGTACCGCCGAAGCGCCGGGCAGCGCGGTGACAAGATGGCCGGCATCCTGCGCGGCCCGAACCAGCTTGAATCCCGGATCGGAAATGAGCGGGGTTCCTGCATCGGAGACGAGCGCAACGGCAGCGCCCTCGGCCAGTCGGCGCAACAGGGCTGGGCGCGCCTTTGCGGCGTTGTGGTCATGGTACGGCGTGAGCGGCGTCGCGATCGCGTAGCGGTCGAGCAATTTGCGCGTGACGCGGGTGTCTTCACAGGCGATCAGGTTGGCGCCGGCGAGGGTCTGCAGCGCGCGCAGGGTGATGTCGCCGAGATTGCCGATTGGCGTGGCAACGAGATACAGCCCCGGCGCAAGCCGCGAACCTTGGATCGGCTGGTCGGCAATGACGAAGCAGCCGACGGCGCCGTCATCGTCGTGCGCATCGTGGCGGGGTGCGTCGCGAACCGGGAGGCTCATTGCCGCCACTCTAGCCTTGCTTTCGCGAAGCGTCACAGCCGCGCCAAATTCATTATCTTTTTCATTTGGTTAACCATTCGCCGCCAATATGTCGGATTGGCGGTGCCGTATAGTTAACGGCGCTCGGGGGCCGCCGTGGGGAGAACTGCCGTGTCCGCGCAGCTGCAGGTTCAGGCCTCGGCGGAGCTGCCAACGCGGCGCCGCTCGATCGCGGGCCTGCTTGCTACTGCCGGCGCACTGGTTGCCGGTTGTTCGCAAAATTCGCAGTACCTGTCGTCAGCTTCCCCGCCACAGAGCCCGCAGACGCCGCAAACGGCAACGATCGGCACCGGTCAGGTGAAAGCCGGCCTCATTTTGCCGCTGTCCGGGCCGGGCAATGCCGGCATCGCCGGCCAAGCCATGCGCAATGCCGCGGAAATGGCGATTTCCGAGTTCAACGGTCCTAATCTTCAACTCCTGGTCAAAGACGATGGTGGCGCCGCGGAAGCGGCGCGCCTCGGCGCGCAACAGGCGCTCGACGAAGGCGCCGAAATTATCCTCGGCCCGTTGTTCGCGCAATCGGTCGGCTTCGTCGGCCAAGTGGCCCGCCCGCGCAATGTGCCGGTAATCGCATTCTCGACCGATGCCAATGTTGCCTCGAGCGGCATCTATTTGCTTAGTTTTCTTCCCGAGTCCGACGTCGATCGCATCGTGCAATACGCAACTTCGACCGGGAAGCACTCCTATGCAGCGCTTATTCCGGACAACCCCTACGGCACGGTGGTGGAAGCGGCATTCAAGCAAGCGGTAGCGCGGCGCAGCGGCAGCCAGGTTGTCGCGATCGAACGCTATCCGCACGATAAGGCCGCGATGGCCACGCCCATTCGCAGCATCGCCCAAGCTTCGGCACGGGCCGATGCTTTGTTCATCCCCGATGGCGGCGATGCAGTGCCGGATGTGGCGCAGGCTCTTGCGGCGGGCGGCGTAAATCTGAAACGACTGCAATTGCTCGGTACCGGCCTTTGGGACGACCCGCGCATCTATGCCGCTCCCGCTCTTGACGGCGGCTGGTATGCCGCGCCGGACGGGGTTGGTTATCGAAACTTCTCGACGCGCTATCGCGCCCGTTACAACCAAGATCCGGTCCGTACCGCGACGCTCGCCTATGATGCGGTGGCGCTCGTCGCTGCACTGGTAAAAACGCAAGGCCCGCAGCGATTTTCGCAGCAAGTGCTGACCAATCCCTCCGGCTTCACCGGAATCGACGGGCTGTTTCGTTTCCGCACCGATGGCACCAATGAGCGCGGCTTGGCGGTGCTGCGCGTTTCCAGCGCCGGCGTCCAGACGGTCGCTCCGGCGCTGCGCAGCTTCGGCGCCGGATCGGCGACATAGCGCCCAATAATTCTGTGTTGCGCCGTCACGCGCCCGCCGGTTGGCTGGAGCGGGATGCGATCTTATCGAAGCGGATCATGTTTTAGGCGGCGAGATCGGCAACGACTGAATCGAGCACGGGAAAGCCCGACAGCGTCACGCGCAGCTGGCCGGCGGCCGTCGTCTCAATGAAACCGTGCTCATGCAAAATGGCGATGCGTTCCGGCTGCAGCGGGCGGCCGGCGATCGCTGTGTAGCGCGCGAGATCGATGCCTTCGGCGAGCCGAAGGCCCATCAGTAAAAACTCATCGGCGCGCTCGGCGGATGTGAGCACCTCTTCCGCGACGACACCGTGACCATCTCTCTCTACGTGCGCGAGCCACGCTTCCGGGGGCTTCTCCGCTGCGGTGGCATGGCGTTCGCCCGCGATATCGAGCCGGCCATGGGCGCCGGGGCCGATCCCGGCATATTCATGACCGCGCCAGTAGATCAGGTTGTGCCGGCATTCTCCGCCGGGACGGGCATGATTTGAAATCTCATAGGCCGGCAAGCCATGGGCGGCGCAGATGTCTTGGGTGACGTCATAGAGAATGCGTGCGGTGTCCTCGTCCGGCGGCCGCAATTTACCCGCCGCATGGAGCGCGGCGAACGGCGTCGCCGGCTCGATCGTGAGCTGGTAGAGCGAAACATGCTCGCCGGCTTCCGCCAGTGCGGTGCGAAGCTCGCTCGACCAATGTTCGGGTGTTTGATCGGGGCGTGCATAGATGAGATCGAACGAATAACGATCGAAAACCGCGCGCGCCACGCCAAGCGCATTAAGCGCTTCGCGCGCCGAATGGGTGCGGCCGAGGGCGGCGAGGTCGCGATCCTCGAGCGCCTGCACGCCGAGCGAGACGCGGTTCACGCCGGCGTCGCGATGGCCGCGAAACCGCTCGACCTCGACGCTGGTGGGATTGGCTTCAAGCGTAATCTCGACGTCGGGGGCAATTCGCCAATGACGCGCCACCGCCTCGATCACGCCGGCAATCGTCGCGGGTCGCATCAGCGAGGGCGTGCCGCCGCCGAAAAAAATCGTCGACACGGTGCGCCCAGGCACACGCGCAGCCGTAGCAGTAATCTCGGCGGCAAAAGCGCGGACCCATCGCGGCTCGTCGATTTGTTCGCGGCGGACATGGCTATTGAAATCGCAATATGGGCATTTCGAGAGGCAGAACGGCCAGTGGATATAAACGCCGAACGCCTGTGCGTTATGGCCGGCGTCACGCGAAGCCGCAAAAGAATGATCAGTGCCGGTCAAGGCAAGCCTCGGCCAATTTCATAAAAGCGCGGGCGCGGTGCGATAGACCTTTACCGTGCGGCGGCAATCCGTGTTTTTCCTCGCTCGACATTTCGCCGAAGGTTCGTTGCTGGCTGTCCGGCAGGAACATCGGATCATAGCCGAAACCCCGATCGCCGCGCGGCGGCCATACTAGCGTGCCAGCGACGTGCCCCTCGAATTGCTCGATGTGGCCATCCGGCCAGGCCACGCACAACGCTGAAACAAATTGCGCGCGGCGACGTTCCGCCGTCGTTGCACCCCGCGCCCGCAATTGTCGCTCGATTATTTCCATGGCGCGACCGAAGTTCCGATCGGGGCCCGCCCAGCGCGCCGAGTGAATTCCGGGCGCGCCATCGAGCGCGTCAACAACAAGCCCCGAATCGTCGGCGAGCGCGGGGAGGCCGGCACCTTTAGCCGTCGCTTCAGCTTTGATGCGGGCATTGTCGCCGAATGTCATTCCGCTTTCGTCCGGCGCGACCAAGCCCAGTTCACCAGCGGAAATGGCCGCTATCCCATAAAGCGCAACCAGTTCGCGCATTTCAGCGAGCTTGCCGGGATTATGCGTTGCGATCACCAGACGATCCGAGTCCAGATGCCGGCTTGCGAATGTCCGGTGGTGGCCCGAACGATTATCGGCAAGGTCACCATCAACGATCCGCGTTCCGATACCGGACTTCGCCATCGCTTTACATCACTGCCATCTTCTGCAAATCGATCAACTTGGCCACGCCTCTGCGCGCCAGCCCCAGCAAAGCCGAGAACTGTGCTTCCGTAAACGGGACCTTCTCCGCAGTGGCCTGGACTTCGACGATGTTGCCCGAGCCGGTAAGGACGAAGTTGGCATCGGTGTCGGCCTGCGAATCTTCGGTGTAATCCAGGTCAAGCACCGCCACGCCGGAACAGACCCCGCAGGAGATCGCGGCGATATGGTCGCGCAAAACTTCGCTCTCGGTCATCTGCCGCGTTTTCATCCAGCCAAGACAATCGTGCAGTGCGATCCACGCTCCGGTGATTGAGGCCGTCCGGGTGCCGCCGTCGGCCTGAATGACGTCGCAGTCGATCGTGATCTGACGCTCGCCGAGCGCCTTAAGATCGACCACTGAACGAAGGCTGCGTCCGATCAGGCGTTGTATTTCCACCGTGCGGCCGTTCTGCTTGCCGCTCGATGCTTCGCGGCGCGTGCGTTCAAGCGTCGCTCGCGGCAGCATGCCGTATTCGGCGGTGATCCAACCCCGCGCCTGGCCCTTGAGCCAGGGCGGCAGTCGATCCTCAAGCGTGGCGGTCACCAGCACATGGGTGTCGCCAAATTTCACGAAACATGAGCCTTCCGCATATTTCACCACGCCCCGCTCAAGCGACACGGGGCGTAATTCGTCAGGCTGTCGGCGGCTCGGCCGCATGCATTTCTCCGAATCTTGCCGGCACAACTGCGCCGGCAGCTTAGGCTTGTAAAGGATGAACTTGGGCAGGACTAAGCCAGGACTTAAAGTCGCGACTGGGCCGGCTTTGGCCTGGCTGCGACCTTGTAGTTGGGAAGCAGCCGCCGGCACAAGAGACGGCCGCGATGGCATGCAGAAAAGTCGAAAACAACCGCAATGGTCGGCAATTGCCAGCTTGCTTGGCTTACCGCTACGCTCAGACGCGGAGGAGAAGCGATGGCTAAACAAGAGATCCAAGAGCCGACGCGTATTTTAGCTGAATTCGCCGCGCGGCTCGGCGTTGGGGATTTGCCCGAGCGGAGCCGCGAGCATTGCAAGAATCTGATCTTGGACGCGCTTGCCTGCGCGCTTGCCGGACATCACGGGGAAGAGACCGGACAAGTGCGGGCCTTGGCGTCGGCGCTCGCGGAAGGAAATGAATCGAGCGTCATCGGCGGAGAGCATCTATCGCTGATCGGCGCCACTTTGCTCAATGGTTATCTGATCACGGCGGTTACGATGTGCGACGTGCATCGCGCCACCATGACCCACATCACTCCCGAAATCGTCCCGCCGGCGCTCGCCATTGCCGAGCGCGATGATCTGGCAGGGCGCGATCTCCTGGTCGCCGTAGCCGCCGGTTGCGAAGTGACGACGCGCATTGGGCTCGGCCTCGATTATCCGGCGTTTCGCGCGCGCGGCTGGCACGGGCCGGGTGTTATCGGCCCGTTCGGCGCGGCCGCGGCGGTCGGCTCGCTTCTGAAATTCGACGCCGACGCGATGGCGCGGGCTTTTGGGTTAGCCGGCAGT